>CAHJXE010000398.1 GCA_903644085.1 Hyphomicrobiales bacterium | reverse complement strand
GCTCGCTCGCGACCTCGATCGCCCCCTCCATGCGGTCGACGATACGTCGCGTGATCGCGAGCCCCAGCCCCGTGCCGATGCCGCGCGCCGCCTTTAGGCCGCCCTGCTCGAATTCGTCGAAGATCGACGCGATCCGGTCGGGCTCGATGCCCGGACCCGTATCCTGGACCGAGAACACGAGCCGGCCGGCCTTCGTCTCGACGGTGACGCCGACGCCGCCCGTCTCCGTGAACTTCACGGCGTTGCCCGCGAGGTTGAACAGCACCTGCCGCAGCCGGTCGCGGTCGCCGCGGACCATGGCCGGCACGTCGGCCGCCACGTAGCAGGCGATCTCGATGCCCTTGTCCTGGGCGCGCGGACCCAGTAGTTCGGCCACGCCCTGCACCAGCGCCTCGATCTCGAAGGGCTCGTCCGCGAGGTCGATCCGCCCGGCCTCGATCTTGGAGAAGTCGAGGATCTCCTCGATCAGCGACATGAAGGCCGAGGCGGAACTCCTCAGACCCTGGACGTAGCTCGTCTGCTCGCCGTCGAGGTCGGTGTCGAGCAACAGGTCGGACATCCCCAGGATGCCGGAGAGGGGCGTGCGGAACTCGTGGCTCACCGTCGCGAGGAAGCGCGACTTCGCCTCGCTCGCGGCCTCCGCCTTCGAGCGCGCCTCGTCGAGGTGGCGTTCCGTCTCGCGACGATCCGTAATCTCGCGTCCGATGCGGAGCGTGCTGCGCTCGCCGGTGGCCGCCACGAGCTCGGTCTCGCTCCAGGAGAACCAGCGCACGCCGTTCGGCGTCTCGATGGCCTCCTCGACGTCACGCGTCCCGTCGGGTCGGATCTTAGAGACAATCGATTTGACGACGAGCGGAGCGAAGGGCTTGTCGTCGCTGCGCACCGGCGGCATCAGCAGGCGCGCGTAGGCGGCGTTCGACACCATGATCCCGCCGGAACCCCGCTGGGCGATCGGATCCGGGAGCGCGTCGAGAAGATGTCGTAGCTGCGTTTCCTCGTCACGGTGCTCGCGCAGACGACCGGCCGTCTCGACGAGTGCCGAACCCAAGAGGAGGCGCTCGTTTCGCAAAGACTTCGACCATCTCCGGATCGCGACCGCGACCGCTATTCCGATCGCCACAAGGACGAGTGGAACAAGAAGCCATGCGGCTTCGAACGGCAGGGTCGTGCTGGACATCGAGTATCCTCACCAATCTGGTCAGAATACCCGCGAGAGCCTCACGGAGCGTAAGAAAACAGGCCTAGGACAAGCTCAATCGGTCAGCTTCGACTTGAGTGGTTCCGGTCACGATCCGCTAACCTTGACGTCGCCCGGCGTCGGCGACCCACGGGTCGCCAATACGCAAGCTATCTCGGCGATGAACGGCTTCAGGTGGAAATTCGCCTCCGGCATCGCGGCGAC
>CAHJXE010000397.1 GCA_903644085.1 Hyphomicrobiales bacterium | reverse complement strand
GTCCGCGAGCGACTCCGCCAGCCGGTGCGGCGCCTCGTAGAAGACCAGCGTCGCGGGGATCGGCGCGAGCTCCGCGTAGCGCGCGCGGCGCGGGCCGCTCTTCGCCGGCAGGAAACCCTCGAAGAAGAAGCGGTCCGTCGGCAGGCCCGACACGACGAGCGCCGCCAGCGCGGCCGACGCCCCGGGGATCGGCACCACCGGCAGCCCCGCGGCGATCGCGGCCTCGACCAGCCGGTAGCCGGGATCCGACACGAGCGGCGTGCCGGCGTCGGAGACCAGCGCCAGCGCCTGCCCCTCGCCCAGCCGCAGCAGCATGCGCTCGCGCACGGCCTCGTTCGAGTGCTCGTGATAGCTGACGAGCGGCGTCGTGATGCCGTAGCGCGCGAGCAGCGTGCGGGTAACGCGGGTGTCCTCGGCCAGGATCGCGTCCGCGGCCGCGAGCGTCGCCAGCGCCCGGAACGAGATATCGCCGAGGTTCCCGATCGGCGTCGCCACGACGTAGAGCCCGGGCGTGAGCGGCTCGGCCTCCGCCGCGAGGCCGAACGCCGTGTAGGTCTTCGTGCCCGGCGAGGGCGCGCGCCCGCGTGCCGTGCGGTTGTCGATGCGGTGGTTCATGGAGCGTTTGTGCCACGTGCGAACCCCCAGCGGAACTCGCGGCAGATAGCGAATCCGGCCGAAATTCGCCGGCTTTCGAGGACGAATTCGCCGGCGAACTCGCCTCTGCGAGTTTGTCCGCCACGTCCGTTAAGCGTTTCTTCGCCACGAACGCCCATGCTCCACGCTGCCCGTCCAGGGCCGTTCGAGGAGTCCCCGACGTGCGAGCGAGACGAGTCCCCCTACGGTCTGTCGCCAGCCTGATCGCCCTGTTGATCGCGGCCTCTCCGCTCACGGGATGCGGCGCCTTCGAGGACTCCTCGAACCCGAAAGCCAAAGTGACGGCCTCGACCGCGCCCTCGCGCGTCATCGCTCCGGACGCGAGTTCGATCGGCAAGGGACCCGTGAAGGTCGCGCTCATCCTGCCGCTGACCAGCGCCGGCCAGGGTGCGGCCGCCGCCGCATCGCTCCGCAACGCAGCCGAACTCGCCATCGCGGATGGCGGCCAGGACATCACGCTGCTGATCGGCGACGATCGCGGGACCGCGGAGGGTGCCCGCACGGCCACCGCCCAGGCGCTCGGCGACGGTGCCGAGCTCGTGGTCGGGCCTCTCTTCGCCCCCGCCGTTTCCGCCGCGAGCGCTGTCGCGCGCGGGCAGAACCGTCCGGTCATCGCCTTCTCGACCGATGTCGGGGTCGCGCAGAAGGGCACCTACCTTCTCAGCTTCCTGCCCCAGAACGAGGTGGAGCGCATCCTGGATTACGCGGCCGCGCAGGGCCGCCGCTCGATCGCGGCCCTCGTGCCGGACACGACCTACGGGGCCGTCGTAGAGGCGCAGTTCCGCG
>CAHJXE010000396.1 GCA_903644085.1 Hyphomicrobiales bacterium | reverse complement strand
GGGCTCGCGGGCTCGACCGCCGGCGGCAGCCATCACGGCCAGCGCGAGACGGGCGCGGGGTTCTGCGTCTTCAACGACGTCGCGATCGCCGCGAAGGCGCTGCAGCTCTCGGGCGAGATCCGCCGCGCGATCGTGATCGATCTCGACGTGCACCAGGGCGACGGGACGGCGGATTGCCTCGCTCGCGATCCCGACCTGTTCACCTTCTCGGTCCATGCCGAGAAGAACTATCCGGCCCACAAGATCCCCGGAGACCTCGATGTCGGGCTCCCCGACAAGCTGGAGGATCAGGGCTACCTCGACGTGCTGCGCGCGCATGTCCCGCGCCTCCTCGACGGGCTCGCGCCGGACCTCGTCTTCTACAACGCGGGTGTCGACCCGCACCGCGACGACAGGCTCGGTCGGCTGTCGCTCTCCGATGCGGGGCTCGCGGCACGCGACGCCTACGTGGTCGGGGAGGCGCTGAGTCGGGACATCCCGCTCGTCTCGGTCGTGGGCGGCGGCTACTCGAACGATGTCGACGCGCTCGCGCGCCGGCACGCCTTCGTGTTCCGGGCGATGAGCGCGGTCCGCTAGCCGATCTCGATCACACGAGCAAATGGCCCTCGTGGATTGCCGCACGCCCTTCGGCCGCACCGTAGGCCAAGTAGTGATACAGGGGGTCCATCCCGACCGCCGCCACATCGGGGTTGGCCGCCAGATAGGCCTTGGTGTCGAAATCCGCGGAGGGATCGCGTCCCTCGTGCCAGCCGTACTGATGATAGTGGTCGAGCGGATCGACGTGTGCGGCCGCGACGTCGGGATTGTTCGCCAGATAGGCTGCCGTGTCGAAGAAGGCGTTCGGGTTGCGGCTCTCATGCGCGCCGTAGGTGTCGTAGTGCTGGAAGGCATTCATGCCAGCCGACGCCACGTCCGGGTTCGCCAGGAGATAGAAGTCACGGTCGAACCCGTCCGCCGCGACGGTCGGGTGCAGCGAGAGCGAGTTGAGCGCGGCCCCGATGGCGCCCCCGAGCTTGTCGATGCCGCTCGCGTTGGGATGGATGCCGTCAGCCGTGTCGATCGCAGGATTGAAGTTCTGGCCCGCGTCGACCACGCGGATCTTGCTCGCGTAGGGAGCAAGGTCGGGGTCGGTCGCGTAATGGGCGATGAGGTCGTTCAGGACGACGCGATCGTTCTGGCGTGAAGTCGGGACGAGCAGCCACCCGGCATCGGCGCGCGGCAGGACCTCGACCGCCACTACGTAGGACGCCCCGGCATCGAGATAGGCTTTCCACTCGGTCTTGAGGTAGCCGTAGATGGTCAGCGGCGTCGAGTTCGTCGAGGAGAGGTCGTTGGTGCCGGCGAGCAGCGTCACGACATCGGGCACGAGCGCGTCCACGGCCCCGACCTCCGTCGTCATCTGGAGCGCGGTCTCGCCGCCGACCGCTTGGTTGTAGTGGTCCGGCAGCGTGAAATGCCCGGATGACGGGTCGATCGCACGTCCGACCCAGTTCCCGAACAGGTTCCCTGCCGTGATGCTGTCGCCCTCGGCGACGAGCCGGTTGTAGCTGGGCAAGATCGCCATTCAGGACCCTCGACTGAGCGGCTCGCCGCCCGGGTCGCCCGGGTTACCCGGAGGCGCGCCGCACGTCCAGGTCCAAGGGAGAGTGGACCTAGAACTCCTCCCAGCCGTCTTCGGCGGGTTCGGGTTGCTTCAGCGCGAGGTTGCCGCAGGTGGCCGGCCTTGGAGCGGGACGAGGTGCCTTGCGGGCCGGCGTGGACGGTCGTGCGCCGACGCGCGGAGCTGCGGCACGAGCCGGAGATCTCGACGCAGCGGCCGCCTCGCCGACCCTGAACCGGCCGATGAGGTCGGCCAGCTGCTCCGCCTCGCCGACGAGCGAGTGGGAGGCCGCGGTCGACTGCTCCACCA
>CAHJXE010000395.1 GCA_903644085.1 Hyphomicrobiales bacterium | reverse complement strand
GGCGAGTCGAGCGTGAAGATCGTGGGGTCCGGTGGCGCGACGCCGCTGCGCGTCATGGGACGCACGCTGCTCGATCTCGTCACGCAAGAGGGTTACGGCCGGCTCGACGCCGTGAAGCTCGACGTCGAGGGTGCCGAGGACATCGTGCTCGGCCCTTTCTTCGAGACCGCCGACGCGGCGCTCCATCCCGGCCTCCTCATCGTCGAGAACGCGCTGAAGCAGTGGCAGATCGACTTGCCGGCGCTGCTCGTCCGGTGCGGCTACCGGCTCGTCACCGAGACGCGGCTGAACTTCATCTACGAGCGCGTCGCGGGTCCGACCGCCTGATACGGGAACACACGCGATGCCGACCGAAGCCGTGAGCGCCGCGATCCTCGTCATCGGCGATGAGATCCTGTCCGGGCGCACGAAGGACAAGAACATCGGCTACATCGCCGAGTACCTCACCGGGATCGGGATCAATCTGCGCGAGGTGCGGGTCGTTCCCGACGTCGAGGTGGAGATCGTGGACGCGGTGAACGCGCTGCGTCATCGCTACACCTACGTGTTCACGACGGGTGGCATCGGCCCGACCCACGACGACATTACGGCGGATTGCATCGCCAAGGCCTTCGGGGTCCCGATCGACGTCGATCCGCGCGCGGTCGAGATGATGCTCCAGCGCATGAAGCGGGAGGACCTGAACGAGGCGCGGCTGCGCATGGCCCGCATCCCGGAGGGCGCCGACCTCGTCGAGAACCCGATCTCGCGCGCACCGGGCTTCCGCATCGGCAACGTGGTCGTGATGGCGGGTGTGCCGGCGATCATGCAGGCGATGCTCGACAACGTCGCCCCGACCCTCGTCGGGGGCACGCCCGTCACGTCCGAGACGATCAAGGCCGACGGGTTGCCGGAGGGGCTCTACGCGAAACCGCTCGGCGAGATCGCGGCGCGCTATCCCGCGCTCTCGATCGGCTCCTACCCGTCCTACGGCCCGTCCGGCTTCACGAATCAGATCGTGGTGCGCGGCCGCGACCTCGACGTGCTGGCGGCCGCGGTCGCGGAGATCCGCGCTGCGCTGGCGCTGCTCGAGTCGGCGAAGGCCTGATCTTGGTGCGGACGGCGGGGGTCGAACCCGCACGGGCCAGGCCCGAGGGATTTTAAGTCCCTTGCGTCTACCAGTTTCGCCACGTCCGCTGGACCACGTCTCCGGTAGCCGGGCCGTGAGGGCCGATCAAGTGGTGGTCGGCGGCGTCCAGCCGTAGAGCCACGCGTAGCGCTCGCGCATGCCGTCGGGGCCGAGCCGCGCCATGACGCGGTCGCGGATCCAGGCCGGCGGGCCGAACGTGTGGTAGGCGAAGCCGTTGCGGCGTGCCGCCTTCTGCACCCGCCGCACGCGGGGGAGGCGGTCGCGCGCGTAGGCCGCGACCGCGCCGGGGATATCTGCGCCTTGACCCAGAAGAGCCGCCAGCACCGCCGCATCCTCGATCGCGAGCGCGCCGCCCTGCGCGAGATAGGGCAGGACCGGATGAGCCGCGTCGCCGAGGAGCGCCACGCGGCCTCTCCCCATCAACCGGACCGGCAGATCGTCGAGCGACCAAGCCGACCACTCGCTCGGCGCCGCGACGAGCGCACGGAGCGATTCGCAGGCCTGGCCGAACGCGGCCCGCACCGTCTCCGCCCGAACCGGCGCCGACCAGCCCTCGACCGGCTCGCGGCTCCCCGCGATCGCCACGATGTTGACCCGTCGTCCGGACGCGATCGGATAATGCACCAAGTGGGCGTGGCGGCCGAGCCAGAGTCCGCTCGTGCGCGCGAGAGCGGCATCCGCGAGGGCGTCGGCCGCGACCGTCGCCCGATACGCGAGGTAGCCCGAAGGGGCCGGTGAGCGCGGGTCGCCGATCGCGGGTCGCACGCGCGACCCGATGCCGTCCGCCCCGATGACGAGCTCGGCCGCGACGCTCTCGCGCGCGCCGTTCGCCGTGTCGAT
>CAHJXE010000394.1 GCA_903644085.1 Hyphomicrobiales bacterium | reverse complement strand
GCCCGATCGGGCGCTCGCTGGGGGCGTGCTCGGCCTCGCGGCCTCCGGTCTCCTCGCGTGGCGCGCCTGTCGCGCGCTCGGCGGGTTCACGGGCGACGTGCTGGGGGCCGCGGTCGCGATGTTCGAGACAGGTCTCCTTCTCGGGGTTGCGGCGACCTTCGGGGTCGCGCCGACCTTCGCGGCCGTGGCGAACTTCGGGCCGGCGCGATGATCGTCGTCTGCCCGGCGGTCCACGCCGCGGAGCTCTGCCGAGAGACGCGCCCGTCCCACGTGCTCGGCTTGATCACGCCGGGCGACGCGCCGCCCGAGATGGAGGAGGTTCCGCACCGTCTCGTTCTCGCGTTCAACGACATCGTGGCGCCTCAGCCCGGCCTCGTGCCGCCGGGCGAGAGCGACATCGCGGCGATCCTCGGGTTCGGCCACGCCTGGACGGGCGGCCACCCGCTCCTCGTCCACTGCGCGCTCGGGATCAGCCGTTCGACGGCCGCCGCCTTCACCCTCGCCTGCGCGGCCGAGCCGGACCGGCCGGAGGTCGAGATCGCGCGCGCGCTCCGCGCGGTCTCGCCCTGCGCGACTCCGAACGCCCTCATGGTGGCGCTGGCCGACCGGCAACTCGGCCGTGGCGGTCGGATGATCGCGGCCGTCGCGGCGATCGGCCGGGGGGCGGATTACACGCCCTACCGGGCGTTCACGTTGAACATGAGAGAAGACGCATCACCTGTTTGTGCTCGCACGCCTTTCCAGGAAGCCGGATGAGCCCCGAGACGACCCTGGTGCTCGGCGGCGCGCGCTCGGGCAAATCGGCTTACGCGGAGCGGCTCGCCCGCGAGAACGACGGCGAGCGCGTCTATCTCGCGACCGCGACGGCGGGCGACGGCGAGATGTCGGAGCGCATCGCACACCACCGCGACCGGCGCGGCCCGGACTGGATCACGGTCGAGGAGCCGTTCGCGCTGGCCGAGATCGTTCGGCGCGAGTCGCGGCCCGGCCGCGTCATCCTGGTCGATTGCCTGACGCTGTGGCTGTCGAACGTCATGCTGGCCGGGCGCGACGTCGAGGCCGAGACGCGCGACCTGTGTGCCGGTATCCTGTCGTCCTCCGGTCCTGTGATTCTGGTGTCCAACGAGGTCGGGCTCGGCCTCGTGCCGGAGACGCCGCTCGGCCGCCGCTTCCGGGACGCGCAAGGGCGCCTCAACCAGGAGGTCGCCGCGACCGTGCCCCGCGTTGTCTTCGTGGCGGCCGGCCTGCCGCTCGTCTTGAAACAACCAGACCGGACCTCCGCATGACCGACCCGACGCCCGACGATGCGCTGAACGCGCGCCACGCCGAGAAGATGCGCAAGCACAAGGCCGCGAAGGACAAGATGCTGGCCGCGAAGAGCGCGGATGCGGGGCTCCTCATCGTCCATACGGGGGCCGGCAAGGGCAAGACGAGCGCCGCGCTCGGGATGGTGTTCCGCCATATCGCCTACGAGTACCCGGTCGGCATCGTGCAGTTCATCAAGGCGCCCGACTGGGAGACCGGGGAGGCGATCCTGCTGCGGCGCTTCCCCGACCTCGTGACGCTCCATGTCATGGGCGAAGGCTTCACCTGGGACACGCAGGACCGCGCCCGCGACATGGCGACCGCCCGCTCGGCCTGGGAGCGCGCGAAGTCCATGATCCTCGACGACCGGCACCGGCTCGTGCTGCTCGACGAGCTCAACATCGTGCTGCGCTACGACTACCTGCCGGTGAACGAGGTCGTGGCTTTCCTTCGCGACGAGAAGCCGGCGGACAAGCACGTCGTGGTGACGGGGCGCAACGCGAAACCGGAACTCGTCGAGATCGCCGACCTCGTGACCGAGATGACGCTCGTCAAGCACCCGTTCCGCGCCGGCATCAAGGCGCAGAAGGGCATCGAGTATTGAGGGCGACGCCCGCACTCATGATCCAGGGCACGGGGTCCAATGTCGGCAAGTCGACGCTGGTCTCAGGGTTGTGCCGGGCCTACGCGCGGCGCGGCC
>CAHJXE010000393.1 GCA_903644085.1 Hyphomicrobiales bacterium | reverse complement strand
GAGTTCGAGCCTCTCTTGCGGCACCATCGTTTCGATAACTTAGCCGCCGAGCCCAGGGCGCGCTAATCTGCGATTCTTCGCGAACCCGCCATTCGCGGGTCGGTGATCGCTTAGACACGATGCGATAGGCCGTGCTGACGGTGCGGATCGATCTGAAAGCTGGCATGTCGTCTGTCGGGCTGAAGATTCCGCCAACATGCGACAGGGCAGCGCGTATGCTGGACCCGCACACCTTCACCCAAGGCTCATGGCTCAGGACGTCGTTTCAAACGTTGCTCCGCAGTTCCGGATCGACCTTGGACAGATGCCGAGCAGCGTCCACGATGATGGACACGATGTGGCGCTCGCGGTGTGCTTGGAGAGCCGCAGGCCGATCACGACATGTCGCCCGTGGTCGGCGCCTTCGTCGAGCCGTTCGGCCGTGGTGAGCCTCCGGTCGCCTCTGGGTCGCGTACATGCCCCTCGTTCTCGAGGTGCTGGACGAACCCGGCCCGGCTGGCGTCAGCACGCGCCATCGCGGTGATCTTGTCCCGCGCGGCGGTCGGCCGATCAGGCGGCCGCGAGTTCCCTGGCGATCACCATACGCTGCACGTCGCTCGTTCCCTCGTAGATCTGGCACACGCGCACGTCGCGGTAGATCTGCTCGACCCCGTAATCCGCCAGGTAGCCGTACCCGCCGTGGATCTGGATCGCGTCCGAGCAGACCCGCTCGGCCATCTCGGAGGCGAAGAGCTTCGCCATCGCGGCCTCCTTGAGGCAGGGCCGGCCGGCGTCCCGCAACGCGGCGGCGTTCAGCACGAGGTGGCGCGCCGCCTCGATCCGGGTCGCCATGTCGGCGAGCCGGAACGCCACCGCCTGGTGGCCGGTCAGCGGCTTGCCGAAGGTTTGCCGCTCACCCGCGTAACGCAGAGCCGCCTCGAAGGCCGCACGCGCCATCCCGACCGCCTGGGCGGCGATCCCGATGCGCCCGCCCTCGAGGTTCGAGAGCGCGATGCGCAGGCCCTGGCCTTCCTCGCCCAGCATCAGGTCGGGCGTCAGCTCCATCTCGTCGAAGACGATCTGCGCCGTGTCGGAGCAGCGCTGGCCGAGCTTGTGCTCGACGGACGCGACCGTGTAGCCGGGCGTCTTCGTCGGCACGATAAAGGCCGAGATGCCCTTCTTGCCCGCATCCGGGTCGGTCACCGCGAAGACGATCGCGACGTCCGCGTTCTTGCCGGACGTGATGAACTGCTTCGTGCCGGACAGCACCCATTGGTTGCCACGGCGGCGCGCCCGCGTCTTGAGGGCGGCGGCGTCCGATCCTGCGCCCGGCTCAGTCAGACAGAAGGCCGCGAGCTGCTCGCCGCGTGCGAGGGGTTTCAGGAAGCGCTGCTTCTGGTCCTCCGAGCCGAAGCGCAGGATCGGCATGCAGCCGACCGAGTTGTGCACGCTCATGATGGTCGAGACCGCGCCGTCGCCGGCCGCCACCTCCTCGATCGCGAGCGCGTAGGCGACGTTGTCGACCGCCGCGCCGTCGTACTCCTCGGGCACCAGCATGCCCATGAAGCCGAGCCCGCCCATCTCGGCCAGCGCATCACGGGGAAAGCGCGCCTCGCGGTCCCACTCGCGCGTGAACGGGAGGAGCTTCTCGCGGGCGAAGTCGCGCGCGACGTCCCGGATCGCGATCTGATCGTCGTTCAGCATGACCTCACCTCGGGCTATTTGGGCTGCATCCGGATCGCGCCGTCGAGGCGGATCACCTCGCCGTTCAGCATCGCGTTCCCCAGGATCGCGAGCACGAGGTCGGCGTATTCGTCCGGGCGGCCGAGCCGCGCCGGGAACGGCACGGAGCGGCCGAGCGCATCCTGCACCTCCTGCGGCATGGAGGTGAGCATCGGCGTCCCGAATATGCCGGGCGCGATCGCACAGACTCGGATGCCGGCCTGCGCGAACTCGCGCGCGGCCGGCAGCGTCAGGCCGACGACGCCCGCCTTCGAGGCCGCGTAGGCGGCCTGCCCGATCTGCCCCTCGTAGGCGGCGACCGAGGCGGTCGACACGATGACGCCGCGCTCGCCGCCCTCCAGC
>CAHJXE010000392.1 GCA_903644085.1 Hyphomicrobiales bacterium | reverse complement strand
CTGCCCCCACCAAGTCCGGCAAGCCCGCCCCGGCCGACAAGCGCCTGCGCCCCGGCACGACGAGCCAGCGCGCGCAGCCGGTCGCGCCCGCCTCGACGCTCGCCACGCAATCCGCGGGGATCGTGACGGATTCGCCGGACGGGCCCGACACGGACGACGACGACGATCCGGAGCAGGGCTCGCTCCTCGTCAACCCGCAGCCGACGCCCTCGAAGAAGCGCGGGCGCGCCTACACGGTCCCCAAGGAACCCTTCATCCTCGACCCGCTGCTCTGAGCGATGCACCACTTCGCCTACCGGGACGGCGTGCTGCACGCCGAGGACGTCGACTTGCGCCTCGTGGCGGAGGCGGTCGGGACGCCGTTCTACTGCTACGCGTCCGCCACGCTCGAGCGGCATTACCGCGTGTTCGCGGAGGCCTTCGCGGGCACGGACGCGCTCGTCTGCTACGCCATGAAGGCGAACTCGAACCAGGCCGTGCTGGCGACGCTCGGGCGGCTCGGGGCCGGCATGGACATCGTGTCCGGCGGCGAGTTGCGCCGGGCGCTCGCGGCCGGCGTGCCGGGAGAGCGCATCGTGTTCTCGGGCGTCGGCAAGACGCGCGACGAGATGGCGGCCGCGCTGGACGCTGGCATCCTGTGCTTCAACCTCGAGAGCGAGCCCGAGATGGAGGCGCTCTCCGAGGTCGCGATCGCCAAGGCCCGCGTCGCGCCCGTGTCGATCCGCATCAACCCGGACGTCGACGCGAAGACCCACGCCAAGATCTCCACCGGCAAATCGGAGAACAAGTTCGGCATCCCGATCTCGCGTGCGCGCGAGGCCTACGCGGCGGCGGCGCGGTTGCCCGGCCTCGCGATCACCGGCGTCGACATGCATATCGGCAGCCAAATCACGGACCTCGCGCCTTTCGCGAACGCGACGCGGCTCCTGGTCGACCTCGCGCGCGACCTCATGGCGGACGGCCACGCGCTGCGTCACATCGATCTCGGCGGCGGCCTCGGGATCTCGTACCGTCAGGGCGACCCGGCCCCGCCCGACCCGGCCGCCTACGCGGCCGTCGTGACCGCGCTGACGCGCCCGCTCGGGCTGAAGCTCGTCTTCGAGATCGGCCGCCTGATCGCGGGCAATGCCGGCATCCTCCTCACCCGGATCGTGTACGTTAAGGCGGGCGAGGACCGCACCTTCCTGATCGTGGACGCCGCGATGAACGACCTCATCCGGCCGACGCTCTACGAGGCGCATCACGAGATCTGGCCCGTCGTCGAGCCGAACCCGCGCATGCCGCGCATCGTCGCCGACGTCGTCGGCCCGGTCTGCGAGAGCGGCGACTACCTGGCGCTCGGCCGGGAGCTGCCGATGTGCAAGGCGGGCGACCTACTGGCCGTCATGACGGCCGGCGCCTACGGGGCCGTGCAGGCGGGCACCTACAACACACGTCCGCTGGTGCCCGAGGTGATGGTGCGCGGACCGGACCACGCGGTCGTGCGCCCGCGCCCGAGCTACGAGGAACTGATCGGCGCCGACCGTCTGCCGGGCTGGCTCTGACACGCAAGATGGCGGGGGACACGTGACGAACCGGCGCGGCGAGCACGCTGGCGCGTGGTCCGGCCTGTGCTATCGTCGGCCCATGAAGCCGGCCCTATCCGCCCGGCCGAGGTCCGCGTGACGGGCGAACGCCCTTCCGCCTCGGTTCAGCCCCGACGGCCCGACGCGGTGCGCCAGCGCCTCGACCGCCTCGTGCGAGGCGCGCGCGGCGCGATGCTCTGGGAAGCCGCCTGGCCGGCCCTGTGGTGGCCGATCGCGGTCGTCCTCGTCTTCCTCGTCCTGTCCTGGCTCGGGCTGTGGCTCGACATGCCGCCGAGCGCCCGGATGGGCGGCGTCGCGCTCTTCGCCGTCGTGCTCGCGGCCTCGTTCTGGCCGCTCGCGCGGATCAGGCCGGCCGGACGTGATCGCGCCCTCGACCGTCTCGACCGCGACGCGGGACCGAACCACCGCCCGGCGCGTGCCTTCGAGGACAGCCTGGCTCTCGGCTCGTCCGATCCAGGCTCCCGTGCGCTCTGGGCGCTCCATCA
>CAHJXE010000391.1 GCA_903644085.1 Hyphomicrobiales bacterium | reverse complement strand
TGCGGGTACTTCTGAACGAGTTCCTCCAGCGCGGTCAGCGCCTTCTCGGACCGCTCCTGGTCGCGCGTCACGTCGGGGATCTGGTTGTAGTTCGACATCGCCATCAGGTACTGGGCGTAGGCGGCGTCCTTGGTATTCGGGTATTTCGTCAGGTAGCTCTTCGACGCCGTGATGGCGTCCTCCCACTTCTGGGCCTCGTAGTTCGTGAAGGCCTCCATGATGAGACCGCGCCGCGCCCACTCGGAATAGGGATAGTTCTTGCTGAGCTGCGCGAAGCGCTTCGCCGCTGCCTCGTGATCGGAATCCTTGAGCCGCTTGAGACCCTGGTCGTAGACCTGCTCGGCCGGCACGTCGGCCACGATCTTCATCTCGTATTTCTCGGTCGTGTCGAACGGGTTCAGCGACGCGAGCGTGTCGCATCCGCCGAGACCGATCAGCCCGGCGCCGACCATGACCGCGCGTCCGATCCGACCCGCGGGCCTGGCCGGGACGGCCGCCAGGAATTTCGTCGCGAACAGCATGCCAATCGTGCCCTCGAATGTGGAACAACCCGCGTCCGACCGCGTTCGAGTTCCAATGACGGACTATACCGTCTCTTCAGTCAGGACGCGAGGATCAGGGGTCGGGTTAGTGGATATCCGGAGCGAAAGCCGGAACCGCGATACCTTTGCCGATCTCCGCGTAACGCGCATCGCGCCGAACGTCGTCATCCACGATGGCGTAGTTGGCGCGATCTGCGAACAACGCGTTCAAGACGGCGACATTGAGGCGATGGCCCCCGCAATACGATTTGTAGGTGCCGAGGATCGGGAAACCGGCCAGGGCCAAGTCGCCGACCGCGTCCAGCAGTTTGTGGCGCACGAACTCGTCCGCGAACCTCAGCCCTTCGGGATTCATGATCTCCCCGTCGCCGATCGCGACCGTGTTGTCGAGTGAGGCTCCGAGCGCGAAGCCGGCCTTCCAGAGACGCTCGACGTCTCCGATGAAGCCGAACGTGCGGGCGGGCGCGATCTCGCGACGGTAGAGGTCCGGGGTCAGCTCCGCGACCCGGCGCTGACGGCCGATGACCGGGTTCTGGAAATCGATCTCGACGTCGAGCTTGAAGCGGCGCGCGTTGGGCAGGAGTTCGGCCGACGCGATGCCGAGTTCCGCCCGAACGGGCCGCAACACCTTGAGATAGCGTCGGCGCGCCCGGCTCAACGTCACGCCCACGCGATCGATCGCCTCGACGAACTCGGCCGCGCTGCCGTCGAGGATCGGGAGTTCGGGTCCGTCGGTCTCGACGAGCAGGTTGTCGATGCCGAGTCCGGCGAGCGCCGACATGAGATGCTCGACCGTCGCCACGGCGCCGCTCGCATCCCGGCCGAGCACCGTACAGAGTTCGGTCGCGGTCACGGACAGATGCCGTGCCGGGATCAGGCGGTCGCGCCCATCCGCCAGCCCCGTCCGGAGAAACACGATCCCGTGATTCGCCTGCGCCGGATGGAGATGGAGGTGGACGATCTTGCCCGAATGCACCCCCACCCCGGAGATGGTCACCGGTGCCGCGAGAGTGGACTGCCGACTTTGCTTCATTCTCTCACCTCGGGCCAGAGCACGGTGGGCGACTGACCGATCGGCCAGATGCTCGCCCGCCACGTGCCGATGCCCGGCTGGTCCGACGCCTCGTGAACGGGCGGCGTCGTGACCGTTTGACGTGGCCGGACCATATTGTTCGCTACGGGGAGCGCCAAATCACGCTTTCTTACCGAATGTTACGAAGGTACGATCCGAACGCGCAGGAGCCCCGGACGGACGGCCGGGGCTCCTGTCGTCGGCTGGCTCTCGCCCGACCTTCGATCGCGTCAGTTTCGGATCAGTTGGACTGACGCCGCAGGAAGGCCGGGATCTCGAGCTGGTCGTCCTCTGCAGGTCGCATCGGGGTGACACGGCCCTGGCTGTCGAGCTGCCCCTGAGCCGGTCGGTAGCCGGCGGCAGGGGATCGTTTCGCGTAGTCGCTCGCGGCCTGGCGGGAGGCGGCGTCCACGATCGCCGGGACCGGCGCGGCCGGCGCCTCGACCGGAGCGCCGAGCGGCGCATCCT
>CAHJXE010000390.1 GCA_903644085.1 Hyphomicrobiales bacterium | reverse complement strand
GCTCGACCGCGTGGACCTCGCCGCCCAGCCGCGCCAGCAGCGCCGCCACGTAGCCGGACCCGGTGCCGACCTCGAGCACGCGATGACCCGGCCTGACCTCGAGCGCGACCAGCATCTGCGCCACCACCGCGGGCGCGGTCATCGTCTGCCCGCAGGCGAGCGGGAGCGCGACGTCCGAGCGCGCGAGGTCCGCGAAGCGCCGGGGCGCGTAATGCTCGCGCCGCACAGTCTCCATCGCGCGCAGCACGTCGGTCGCCATGATGCCGCGGGCCCGGAGCGAGAGCACGAACGCCGCGGCCCCCATCCGCTCACGGTCGGTCTCGTCGGGGCGGGGGCTGCGCAGCGCGGCGGACATGGTCGAGCGATCTCGGGCGAGGGTGCGAGCTTAACCGCCCCGGATTGACGATCCGTATCGCGGCGGCCGGACGCCTCGACCCCGACTTGACCCCGATTTCGCCCCGTCGCACAGACGCCGCCCATGAGCCCGCCTCTCCCCAAGGTCCTCGTCCTCGACAACTACGATTCCTTCACCTGGAACCTCGTGCACCTGATCGGCCCGCTCGCCGGTACGATCGAGGTCAGGCGCAACGACGAGATCACGGTCGAGGACGTCCTGACGATGGCGCCCGACGCGATCGTCGTCTCGCCGGGCCCCTGCACGCCGAACGAGGCCGGCATCTCGCTCGATCTCGTGCGCCGCGTCTCGCCCGAGATCCCGACGCTCGGCGTCTGCCTCGGGCTGCAGGCGATCGGGCAGGCCTTCGGCGGCGAGGTGGTGCGCGCCCCCCGTCCGATGCACGGCAAGGTCGACGAGATCCGGCACGCGAGCCGGACCTTGTTCCGCGGCATCAACGGGCCGTTCCGGGCGACGCGCTACCACTCGCTCGTCGTGGAGCGGACGACCTGCCCGGACGTGCTCGAGATCACGGCCGAGACGGGGGACGGGCTCGTGATGGCGCTCTCCCACCGCGACCTGCCGATCCACGGCGTCCAGTTCCACCCCGAGAGCATCATGTCGGAGCACGGCCGGCTGATCGTGACGAACTTCCTCGATCTCGCGGGCGCGTGGCGCGGTGCGGTGGGGCCGCACGGCGGCGCTCGTGACATGGCCGCGCGCGCCGTGCATTGACCCCCGCATGGACTCGTTCAAGCCCTACATCGCCAAGGTCGCGACCGGCGCGACCCTGACGCGCGAGGAGGCGCGCCAGGCCTTCGAGACGCTGCTCTCGGGCGAGGTGACGCCCGCCCAGGCGGGCGGGTTCCTGATGGCTCTGCGCGTGCGCGGCGAGGCGCTGGCCGAGATCATCGGGGCCGTCGAGGCGATGCGCGGGCGCATGGTCCGGGTGCGCGCTCCTGAAGGAGCGATCGACATCGTGGGGACGGGCGGCGACGGCGCGGGTAGCCACAACATCTCGACGCTCGCCGCCATCATCGTGGCCGGATGCGGGATCGTGGTGGCGAAGCACGGCAATCGTGCCGCCTCCTCGCGCTCGGGTGCGGCCGACATCCTGACCGCGCTCGGCGTCCGAGTGGGCCTCGATGCCCCCACCCTGGAGACGTGCCTCGGGCAAGCCGGCCTCTGCTTCATGTTCGCCCAGGCGCACCACGCCTCGATGCGCCACGTCGCGCCGGTGCGCACAGAACTCGGGACGCGAACCCTGTTCAACCTGCTGGGGCCGCTCGCGAACCCGGCCGGCGTGCGCCGCCAGCTCCTCGGCGTCCCGTCGGGCGCCTGGACGGAGCCGCTGACCGAGGCGTTGCGCGACCTTGGCTCCGAGCGCGTCTGGACGGTGCACGGCTCCGACGGGCTCGACGAGATCACCACGACCGGACCGAGCGAGATCGTGTCGCTGGAGGGCGGCGCGATCCGGCGCTTCACGGTCGCGCCCCAGGATGTCGGACTCGCGCGTGCGAGGCCCGAAGACCTGCGCGGCGGCGATCCCGAGCACAACGCGCGCGCCCTGCGGGCCGTGCTGGAGGGCGCGCGCGACGCCTATCGCGACATCGCGATCCTGAACGCGGGCGCGGCGCTGGTGGTCGCGGGTGCGGCGGGCGACCTGCGGGAACAGGTGCAGCCAATGCGTGGCGCTGCCGACGACGGCTTGTTTGGTGCCGATCTC
>CAHJXE010000389.1 GCA_903644085.1 Hyphomicrobiales bacterium | reverse complement strand
ACCTCGGCCCGCACCTCTTCCTCGGCTCGGGCGAGGGGCGGACGGGCGGGCGGCGCAACGCCGCGATCCTGGCGGATGCCGCCGAGGCGGTGATCGGCGCCGTGTTCCTCGACGGCGGCTACGCGGCCGCTCAGGCGCTGGTCGCGCGGGCGCTCGGCGGTCAGGTCCACGAGACCCGCCCGCCCCAGCGCGACGCGAAGACCGCGTTGCAGGAATGGGCGCAGGGGCGCGGGCGCACGACGCCGGTCTACGCGATCACCGACCGGTCGGGGCCGGACCATGCGCCGCGGTTCAACGTCGTGGCGCGCATCGCGGGTCTGGAGGACGCGTCGGGCACCGGCGCGTCGCGCCGTGCGGCCGAGCAGGATGCCGCGCAGGCGCTGCTGGTGCGCGAAGGGGTGTGGGGAGAGGGCGGACATGCCGAGTGAGACGACGACGCCCGATACGCGCTGCGGCTTCGTGGCGCTGATCGGCGCGCCGAATGCCGGCAAGTCGACGCTCTTGAACAGCCTCGTCGGCTCCAAGGTCTCGATCGTCTCGCGCAAGGTGCAGACGACGCGCGCGCTGATCCGCGGCATCGCGATCGACGGGGCGGTCCAGCTCGTCTTCGTGGACACGCCCGGCATCTTCGCGCCGAAGCGCCGGCTCGATCGCGCGATGGTGCACTCGGCCTGGGGCGGGGCAGGGGACGCGGACGCGGTCTGCCTCCTCGTCGACGCGCGCAAGAAGGTCGACGAGGAGACGGACGCGATCCTGGCGCGCCTGCCGGAGGTGCGCCGGCCCAAGATCCTGATCCTGAACAAGATCGACCTCATCGAGCGCTCGCGCCTGCTCGACCTCACGGCCGCGATCAACGCGAAGCTCGCCTTCGACCGCACCTACATGATCTCGGCGCTGAAGGGCGACGGGGTCGAGGACCTACGCGGCGACCTCGCGGCCATGATGCCGACGAGTCCCTGGCTCTACCCGGAGGACCAGGTCTCCGACGCGCCGCTCCGGATGCTGGCGGCCGAGATCACGCGCGAGAAGATCTACGAGCGGCTGCACGAGGAACTGCCCTACCGCTCGACCGTCGAGACGGATGCCTGGGAGGAACGGCCGGACGGGTCGGTGCGCATCGAGCAGACGATCTTCGTCGAGCGCGAGAGCCAGCGCATGATCGTGCTGGGCAAGGGAGGCCAGACCATCAAGTCGATCGGGCAGGCCTCGCGTCGCGACATCGCGGAGGCGGCCGAGCAACCGGTCCACCTCTTCCTGCACGTGAAGGTCCGCGAGAACTGGGCCGACGACCCGGCACGCTATCGCGAGATGGGCCTTGAGTTTCCGCGGGGGTGAGAGCGGCCCTTTACTGGCGTACGCCTAGAGCGTACGTCGGGCATGAGGCCTCGCAGCATTCGGCACAAAGCGCTGAGGCGCTTGGTCGAGAATGACGAAAATCGGTAATCCGGCCTGATCTTTCGAGCCGTGTCCGCCGGATCCTCGCGGCGATCATCTCGGCTTCGTCCGTCGAGGATCTGAACGGCCGCCCGGTTGGCGTATCCACCAACTCGTCGGCGACGGGGCCGGGACTTGGAGCATATCCGCCTCCGGAAATCGGAGGATCACGTTCACGATCGAGGACGGCGACGTGTTCGATCTTGATCTCGAGGATTATCCCTGATGAACGATGTGGGTCTGACGATCGCCATGAGGCCACCTCATCCCGGAGAGTTCGTGCAGACGGAGATCCTGGACCCTCTCGATCTGACCGTGACCGACGCTGCCCGGCTGTTGGATGTGCGACGTGCGACCTTGTCGGATCTGATCCACGGCAAGTCAGGCCTCTCGCCCGAGATGGCACTTCGCATCGAGAAGGCGTTCGGGGTCAGCATGGAGATGATGCTTCGCATGCAGGCGTGGTGGGACACCTGCGCCATGCGCGACAAAGCCGACACGATCGCGATCAGCCGGTACACGCCCTCGCTCCCCGTCTGACGATCACAGCCCTCGATCACCGGATCACGTAGATCCTGGGCTCCATCGGGCTGCCCACCACCCGGATGCCGGTGCCGGGCAGGGCGGACAAGACCGTGAAGGCGCGGACGTTCGCGGCCGATCCGACCGGCGCGGCGACCTGCTGGAGCGACGCCTGCCGGATGCGGCTCGGCTCCGTCGATCGGGCGGCCTCGGCC
>CAHJXE010000388.1 GCA_903644085.1 Hyphomicrobiales bacterium | reverse complement strand
GACTCGAACGACCTCGAGAAGGAGCGCGGCATCACGATCCTGGCCAAGGCGACCTCGGTCGTCTGGAAGGACACGCGGATCAACATCGTGGACACGCCCGGCCACGCCGATTTCGGCGGCGAAGTGGAGCGCATCCTGTCGATGGTCGACGGCGTCGTGGTGCTGGTGGACGCGGCCGAGGGCCCGATGCCGCAGACGAAGTTCGTCGTCTCCAAGGCTCTGAAACTCGGGCTCAAACCGATCGTTGCGGTCAACAAGGTCGACCGTCCCGACGCCCGCGTGACGGAGGTCGTGAACGAGGTGTTCGACCTCTTCGCCGCGCTCGACGCGTCCGACGAGCAGCTCGACTTTCCGATCCTCTACGGGTCGGGCCGCAACGGCTGGATGGCGACCGCGCCCGAGCAGCCGGCCGACGCGACGCTCGCACCGCTGTTCGATCTCGTGCTGACGCACGTACCGGAGCCGACGGTCGAGACCGGCTCGTTCAAGATGCTGGGCACGCTGCTCGAGGCGAACCCCTTCCTCGGCCGCATCATCACGGGCCGCATCGCGGCCGGCACCGTGAAGCCGAACCAGTCGGTCAAGGTCATCGACCGGCTGGGCAACCTCGTGGAGACGGGCCGCGTCTCGAAGATCCTGGCGTTCCGGGGCATCGAGCGCCAGCCGATCGAGATCGGCGAGGCGGGCGACATCGTGTCGATCGCGGGGCTCGTGAAGGGCTCGGTCGCGGACACCTTCTGCGATCCGTCGGTCGACGTGCCGATCCAGGCTCAGCCGATCGATCCGCCGACCGTCACCATGTCCTTCATCGTGAACGACAGCCCGCTCGCCGGGACCGAGGGCGACAAGGTCACGAGCCGCATGATCCGCGAGCGCCTCTTCAAGGAGGGCGAGGGCAACGTCACGCTCAAGATCGAGGAGGCCGAGGACAAGGACTCGTTCTACGTCTCGGGCCGGGGCGAACTGCAGCTCTCCATCCTCATCGAGACGATGCGTCGCGAGGGCTTCGAGCTCGCCGTGTCGCGTCCCCGCGTCGTCTTCGAGAAGGGCGAGGACGGCGACCGGCTGGAGCCGATCGAGGAGATCGTGATCGACGTCGACGAGGAGTATTCCGGCGTCGTCGTGCAGAAGATGTCGGAGCGCAAGGCCGACATGATCGAGATGCGCCCGTCGGGCGGCAACCGCCAGCGGCTCGTCTTCCACGCGCCGACCCGCGGCCTCATCGGCTACCAGGGCGAGCTGATGACGGATACGCGCGGTACCGCGATCATGAACCGCCTGTTCCACGCCTACGAGGGCTATCGCGGCGAGATCCCGGGGCGGCGCAACGGCGTGCTCATGTCGAACGAGGCCGGCGAGGCGGTGGCCTACGCGCTGTGGAACCTGGAGGATCGCGGCCCGATGATGATCGAGCCCGGCTGGAAGGTGTACCAGGGCATGATCATCGGCGAGCACAACCGCGAGAACGACCTCGAGGTGAACGTGCTCAAGGGCAAGAAGCTGACGAACATCCGCACGACCTCCAAGGACGAGGCGGTGCGGCTGACGCCGCCGATCCGCATGACGCTGGAGCGCTCGCTCGCCTGGATCGCCGACGACGAGCTCGTCGAGGTGACGCCTAAATCGATCCGGCTGCGCAAGATGAAGCTCGACCCGAACGAGCGCAAGCGCTTCGAGCGCTCGAAGGAAGCCGCGGCTTAGAACGGGCTTCCGTTTAGGCGCGCGGGGGCCCGAGCCGGCCGCGCAACCCGTCGATCACCGCCCTGCCGAGGCGCCGCAGCACGCCTGGGTCGTACCCGTGGGCGCGCCAGTAGAGCGCGGCCTGGAGCGGCAGGTAGGCGGCCTGACGGAGCTTCCAGCCGAGCGGGATGTGGGGCAGCCGCCAGCCATAGATGGTGTTGCGGAAATACATCTCCATGCGCAGCGGGGATTGCCGGGGCATCGCGACGCCGAGCAGCCCGGACGCGATGACGCCGTCGCCCACATGGTGCGCGACCGTGGTCGAGCGGTCCATCCAGCACGAGTAACCGAGGCTCTCGGCGCGAAAACACCATTCGAGATCGACCGCGTCGATGAAGTAGTCGTCGCGGAACGGCCCGACCGTCGCGAAGGCCGCAAGGTCGATCAGCGAGCCGGATGTCGCGAGAAACCGCACCCGCACGAGACCAGGCGAATTCGCGTACCGCTCGGGCGAGTTCGTCTCCACCTCGCGCGAGTTCGTCCGGTGGACCGGGTAGACCGGAACCTTGCGGGTCGCGGAGCCGCCATCC
>CAHJXE010000387.1 GCA_903644085.1 Hyphomicrobiales bacterium | reverse complement strand
CCATGACGATAGTTGGCGGAGAGGGATGATGTGTGCCGGCCTTAGCTGCACCCCGTCGTCGACCCACAGGTATCACACTTCAGGCACGTCCCGTTGCGCACGAGGGTGAAGTTGCCGCACTCGCCGCAGCTGTCGCCGACGTAGCCCTTCATCAGGGCCTCGCTCCGGCGATCGGCCGTGGTCGCCTGGGTGGCGGTGACGCGGGTCATCGCGGGTGCGGTGTCGAGCGCCAGGAAACCGAGTTGGCCGGTCGCCGGGTCGACGGGCGTCTCGGGTTCGGCCTTCAGCGCGGTCGCGCCCTGGGTCGCGTAGCCGCCGAGCGCGGGGCCGCGTCCGCCGTCCAGCACCTGGAAGGCGCGGCCGCGCACGAAGCCGGACGAGATCGGCGCGGGGATCGCCACGGGGGCGGCGGCCGGCTCGTCGCCCGCCTCGTCCTTCGTCGCCCGGCCCTCGTGCTCGCCGGAACCCAGGACGTCGTGCCCGATCTCGGAGGGGTCGACATGGCCGAGATCGGTGCGCCCGAGATAGGAGATCGCGAGCTCGCGGAACACGTAGTCGAGGATGGAGGTCGCGTTCTTGATGCGCTCGTTCCCGGCCACGAACCCCGAGGGCTCGAAGCGCGTGAAGGTGAAGGCCTCCACGTATTCCTCCAGCGGGACGCCGTATTGCAGGCCGAGCGAGATCGCGATCGCGAAGTTGTTCATCATCGCCCGGAAGGCCGCGCCCTCCTTGTGCATGTCGATGAAGATCTCGCCGAGGCGCCCGTCTCGGTACTCGCCCGTGTGGATGTAGACCTTGTGGCCGCCGACCACCGCCTTCTGGATGTAGCCCGTGCGGCGGTCCGGCATCTTCTCGCGCGCCCGGACCGGCACCTCGACCCGCTCGACGCGCTCGATCACCCGCTCGACGATGCGCTCGGCGATCTGGGCCGTGCGCGCGGCGTTCGGCTGCTGGAGCAGCGCGTCGACCGCGTCCTCCACCTCGTCCTCGTCGTCCGAGACCAGCGCGGAGTTCAAGGGCTGCGAGAGCTTGGAGCCGTCGCGGTAGAGCGCGTTCGCCTTCAAGGCGAGGCGCCAGGACATCATGTAGGCGCGGGTGCAATCCGCGATCGTCGCGTCGTTTGCCATGTTGATGGTCTTGGAGATCGCGCCCGAGATGAAGGGCTGGGCGGCGGCCATCATGCAGATATGGCTGTCGACCGAGAGATAGCGCTTGCCGAGTCGCCCGCAGGCGTTGGCGCAGTCGAACACCGCGTAGTGCTCTTGTTTTAGGAACGGAGCTCCCTCGAGAGTCATCGCGCCCGCCACGTGGACGTTCGCGGCCTCGATCTCCTCGCGGGTGAAGCCGAGGAAGCGCAGCAGCTCGAAGGATGGGTCGTCGAGCTTCTCGGCCGGAACTCCCAGCGTATTCACCAGGAAGTCCGGCCCGAAGGTCCACTTGTTGAACACGAACTTGATGTCGAAGGCGGACTTCATGCCGGCCTCCGCCGCCGCGATCGCCTCGTCGGTGAAGCCCTTCGCGCGCAGCGAGCCCGGGTTGACGGCGGGGGCCTGCGCCATCGAGCCGTGGCCGACCGCGTAGGCCTCCATCTCGGCGATCTCGTGCTCGCGGTAGCCGAGCGCGCGCAGCGCGTCCGGCGCCGCCCTGTTGATGATCTTGAAGTAGCCGCCACCCGCGAGCTTCTTGAACTTCACCAGCGCGAAGTCGGGCTCGATGCCGGTCGTGTCGCAATCCATCACGAGGCCGATCGTGCCGGTCGGCGCGATGACGGTCGCCTGGGCGTTGCGGTAGCCGTGCTGGCGGCCGAGCACGAAGGCGCGGTCCCAGGCGGAGACGGCGTGCGCCACGAGGTCCGGCTGCGGGCAGGACGCGTGGTCGAGCGGCACCGGGTTCATGGACAGGAACTCGTAGCCGAGGCTCTCGCCATGCGCCGCGCGGCGATGGTTGCGGATGACGCGCAGCATCGAGTCCGCGTTCTCGGCGTAGCGCGGGAACGGCCCGAGCTCGCCCGCCATCTCGGCCGAGGTCGCGTAGGCGACGCCCGTCATGATCGCGGTCAGCGCCCCGCAGAGCGCGCGGGCGGGTTGCGAATCGTAGGACAGGCCCATCGTCATCAGGAGGCCGCCGATATTCGCGTAACCGAGGCCGAGCGTGCGGTACTGGTAGGACAGCTCCGCGATCTCTTTCGAGGGGAACTGCGCCATCGTGACCGAGATCTCGAGCACAATCGTCCAGAGCCGGCACAGGTGCTCGTAGCCCTCGACGTCGAAGCGGCGGCTCGCCCGG
>CAHJXE010000386.1 GCA_903644085.1 Hyphomicrobiales bacterium | reverse complement strand
ACGCGCGTCGTCTTGCCGGCGCCAGGCGGCGCGACGAGGACCGCGTTCGGCGCCGCCGCGAGCGCGCGGAGCAGGTCCGGCAGCGCGTCGTCGATCGGGAGGGATGCGGACGGGCGGCTCATGCGCGAGCCGGACGCCTCGACAGCGCGGGTCTCATCGTCGATGCTGACGGTCCGGCGATCAGGACGGAGGCGACACGATGGCGGCCAGCACCGAGGCGCTGCTCGAGACGATCGCCGGGCTGGCCTCCGAGATCGCGCGGGAATGCCCCGATTGCGCCGAGCGAGCGCTGGGCATCGTGGACCTCGTGCGTCAGGTCGGGTCCGTGCCGCTCGACCGCGGGGCGGTCCAGGACGCGCTCGAGAGCGATGGGCTCGACGGGAGCCTGTCCGACGTCAGCGACCGCACCCGGACGGAGGCCGTGATCAAGGCGGCCCAGGCAGACTGAGACGCCTGGATGCAAGCGTCGGCGCGTCAGACGCGGCAGCGATACGCCACGCCCTCGACATACGACCAGTCGCGGTACTCGCGACGAAGGAGGAGAAGATCGGTCGCACCGAGCGCGAGCGCGGCGTCGCGCATCGCGTTGAGGCGCACCGCGAGGTTGTCGCTCGTCGGCTGGACGCCGTAGGTTCCGAAGGCCGGGGTCGCGTCCGGGCTCGTGGCCGGAACGACCTTCGTGAGGCTGCCGTAGAAATAGGGCCTCTTGCCGTCGGTGCGGACGGGTTGGCCGGTCGACCCGAGCTTGCGGCACGCGAAGACGTCGGCCGGTGAATCGACGATCCGGATCGGGTCGGGATCGGTCGGGAAATACGCGCATCCGCCGAGACCGATCGTCCCGGCCAGGATCACGCCCAAAGCTCGCAGCATCGCCCATCCGCCCCGTGATGCCCGCGCGGAGCACGGGACGCCCGTGTGTAACCGGGCTGGCGCAACTCGACAATCGGCCGCCGGGCGGGATCGGACGGTCTCAGGCCGGGGTGGGGCGGGATGACAGGGCGGTCCCCGGTTGCTAATCCGGCGCCTCCCGTCCGACGAGTTTCCGCCATGCCGCAGACCGACCTCACCGCCACGATCGAGGCCGCGTGGGAGGATCGCACGTCGGTCGGGCCGGCGACCCGGGGCGCGGTGCGCGAGGCCGTCGAGGCGGCTTTGGACGCGCTGGATTCGGGCGACCTGCGGGTCGCCGAGAAGGACGGCGCAGAGTGGCGCGTCCACCAATGGCTGAAGAAGGCCGTGCTGCTCTCCTTCCGGCTCTCCGACATGGCGCCGATCGAGGGCGGGCCCGGCGGCGCGACCTGGTGGGACAAGGTGCCGTCCAAGTTCGACGGCTGGGGCGAGAACCGCTTCCGGGCCGCGGGCTTCCGGTCGGTGCCCGGCGCGATCGTGCGGCGCGGCGCCTTTATCGCGCCGAACGTCGTGCTGATGCCGAGCTTCGTCAATCTGGGCGCGCATGTCGGTGAGAACACGATGGTGGACACCTGGGCGACGGTCGGGTCCTGCGCGCAGATCGGGCGCAACGTCCACCTGTCGGGCGGCGTCGGCATCGGGGGCGTGCTGGAGCCGCTCCAGGCGAACCCGACCGTGATCGAGGACGATTGCTTCATCGGCGCCCGCTCGGAGGTCGTGGAGGGCGTGATCGTCGAGACGGGGTCCGTCCTGTCGATGGGCGTATTCCTCTCCGCCACGACCAAGATCGTCGACCGGGCGACCGGCGTCATCCATGTCGGGCGCGTGCCCGCCTACTCGGTCGTGGTGCCGGGCGCGTTGCCGGGCAAGCCCCTGCCGGACGGATCGCCCGGCCCCTCGCTCTACTGCGCGGTGATCGTGAAGCGGGTCGACGCGCAGACGCGCGCGAAAACGAGCATCAACGACCTGTTGCGGGATTGAACCCGAAGGGTGATGCTGTGATCCGATCACGGCGAACCGCATGAGCCAGACCATCACCGTCGACGCGCATTGGGTCGGAGACGACGGCATCTGGATCGCGACCAGCGCCGACGTCCCGGGGCTCGTCGTCGAAGGCGCGACCTGGACGACGATGATCCACGAGGTCCGGCTTGTCCTGCCGGAACTCCTGGAGATGGCAGGGCATCGCGAACCGGAGACCCTCGTGTTCGCGGGTGAGACGGACGGGTGTCACTGATCGATCCCGTGGCGATCGCCCGCGACCTGATCCGGTGCCGCTCCGTCACGCCGGAGGATGGCGGCGCGCTGGGTGTGGCGGCGGGTTTGCTGGAGGCGGCCGGGTTCGCGGTCCACCGGCCGGTCTTCTCGGCCCCCGGGACGCCCGACATCCCCAACCTTTACGCCCGCATCGGGACGGGCGGCCCCTGCCTCGCCTTCGCGGGTCATACCGATGTCGTGCCGCCGGGCGACGCGGCGGCGTGGCGGCACGACCCGTTCGGCGGC
>CAHJXE010000385.1 GCA_903644085.1 Hyphomicrobiales bacterium | reverse complement strand
CCCCATCGCGCGCGCGAGGGCGGTCGCGTCGAGCGCCATGCCGCCCGCGATCTCCCACTGCATCTCGGGCTTCATCAAGGCCCGCTTGGCCGGGTCCGCATAGGTCTCGGCCCAGCGTCCGAAGACGTTGAACTGCCGCAGCACCACGAAGCTCCGCCACAGGCCCTCCCAGTCGAATTCAGGCACGAAGGGTTCGACGAGCCAGCCCGCGCGGCCGAGATCCGCGAGCGCCCCTTCGCAAAGGTCCAGGATGCCGGGCTCGATCGCGAGGTGCCCGCCGAGATCGCCGAGCCACGCGACGCGCGGCGCGTGGCTCGCGGCCAAAAACGGCTCGCCGGGCCACGCTGGGCCGTCGAGCGACAGCGGCGCGCGAGGATCGTACCCCGCCAGCACGCCGAGGAGCATGGCTAGGTCCGACACGCTGCGGCCCATCGGGCCCACGATGCCGAGCTGCGCGTAGAACGGGTCGTGCGACGGCGTCGCGGGAACGAGGCCCTGGGACGGGCGAAGGCCGAACACGTTGTTGTAGGCCCCGGGGTTGCGCAGCGACCCGCCCATGTCGCTGCCGTCCGCGATGGGCAGGAGGCCCAGCGCCAGCGCGACCGCCGCCCCGCCGCTCGACCCGCCGGCGCTCCGCGTCGGGTCGTAGGCGTTGCGGGTCGCGCCGTGGACCGGGTTGTAGGTGTGCGAGCCGAGGCCGAGCTCCGGCGTGTTCGTCTTCCCCACGATGATCGCGCCGGCCGCCCGGATGCGCGCGACCGAGAGGTCGTCGGCCTCCGGCACGTGGTCGGCGAAGAGCGGGGAGCCGTAGGTGGTGCGCAGGCCGTTCGTGGCCGAGAGGTCCTTGATGGCGATCGGCAGGCCGTGCAGCGCCCCGACCGCATCACCGCGCGCGAGCGCCTCGTCCGCGCGCCTCGCCTCGGCCAGGATCTCGGAGCGCGGACGCGGCGACACGACCGCGTTGTAGGTCGGGTTCAGCGCCTCGATGCGGTCGAGGCAGGCGGTCGCGAGCTCGACCGCCGAGATCTCCCGGCGCCGCAGCCGGTCGCGGACCGCCACCCCGTCCGGGCCCATGATCTCCGGGATCTCCGCCCGCGGCGGCGCGACGAGCCACCCGTCTCGCGTGAAGGCTGGCCGGCGGCTTACGCCGGAGGTCACGCGTCGAGCCATGCGAGGAGCCCGGCCATCAGCCGCCCGCGCTGGGCGAGGCTCGCGACCTCGATATGCTCCTCCAGCGTGTGATAGCCGGCTCCCAAGAGGCCGAGCCCGTCGAGCGACGGGATGCCGGCCGCCCCGGTGAAGTTCGCGTCCGACCCGCCGCCCGCCGAGCCGTGCCCGATCGTGAAGCCGAGGTCGCGGGCGACCTCCTGCGCCACCTCGTAGAGCCGCATCGTCCCCCCGTCCGGCTCCCAGACCGGCCGCGTGACGCCGCGGGTGACGGTGAAGCGCGTCCCGTCCGGCCGGGGGCCGGAGAGGGCCAGCATGCGCTCGACCCCGCGGTCGAGGTCCGCCTGACGCTTCGCCATGCTGAGCGCCTCGGCCCGGCAGGTCGTCGACACGCAGTTCACCCACCGGCCACCCTCGATCACCCCGACCGAGAAGGTGCAATCGTCGTCGCTCATCGGCTCGATCGCGAGGATCTGGCGCGCCATGAGGCCGATCGCGGAGCGCCCCTCCTTGAGGCGCGACCCGGCATGGCTGGGCTTGCCTTCGGCGAGCAGGTCGTAGCGCGCGATCGCGTAGCGCCCCGTCACGACGCCGTTGCCGGGCCGTCCGGGCTCGGGGACGAGCACGTAGCGGTGCCGGCCCGCGTTCTCCATGATGAGGTCGCGCGTGCCCGGGCTGCCGATCTCCTCGTCGCTCGTGAGGAGCACGCTGACGGGCAACGGCGTCGCGATCCCGGCACGGGCGAGCTCCACGATCGCCCGCAGCCCCGCGAAGGCGCCGCCCTTCATGTCCAGGATGCCCGGCCCGTAGCAGATCTCGCCCTCGCGGCGGAACGGCAGGGCGTCCAGCGTCCCGACCGGGTGCACCGTGTCGAGGTGCGACATCATCAGGATGCCGGGCTCGCCGCGTCGCGGATGCGGGAAATCCGCCAGGAGGCAATCGCCGAGCCCCATCGGCCCGGGGATGCGCCGGACGGCCGCGCCCGCGCCCGCGAGGTCGTCCGCCGCGAGGTCCATCATCCGGTTCACGGCGGGCGTGTCGAAGGTCGGGCTCTCGCACTCGATCCAGCGGCGCAGGCCGGCGAGCGTCTCATCCGTGTCGAACGGCAGGGCGGCGATGTTCATGGCTGGTCCGTCCGGCCGAAGACCGGCCCGTTCGGTGAGAGGCGCAGGCCGGGCCGCAGCCGCCGCCAGGGCAGCACGGCCGGATCGACCGGCATGGGGCCGGGCGCCGCGCAGACCAGGATCGTCTCGGCGATCGGCTCGAAATCGGCCCGGAAGTGGACGGAGCTCTTGTTGACGAGGATAC
>CAHJXE010000384.1 GCA_903644085.1 Hyphomicrobiales bacterium | reverse complement strand
CGTGGTCTGCGGCTGGGACAACCCGCTCCAGACCTTCTTCTGCACGGTCCTGCGTGAACTCCCGATGATCCGAGCCGATGACGACCCCGTCGTGCTCTGGCTCGGGTTGGATCCCGGAGAGGTGCGACGGCCCGACGACATGGTGGCGCCGCTCGCGCCTACGCAGAGCTCGACGCAGCCATGATCGAGCTCCTGCGGTCCGATCGCGCCCGTGACCTCGATCGTGGGCCGACCGACTTACAGCGGCGGTCGATCGCCGCCTTGAGGGAAGGGCGGGATCGCACGCCGACCTGAACGAGGGCAGCCCCGGACGAAGGTGATGACTCCGCCTCTGCGAGAAAAGCCAGACGCGGACGTTCAAGGTTCCCTGGGTGACCCAACGGTCTTCGTGCTTCGCGTTGTGGCGAGTGCCCGTGCGAGCACGTCGAACACGTGCGGGCCGATCATCTGGGCTACGTTGAATCGCATGAACTCGGATGCGGTCTGCGAGACGCTGAACACGTTGCCCGGCGCGAGCACGAGGTTCTCGCGCAACGCCGTCCGGGCGAGCTCGGCGCTGTCGAGCCTGTCAGGCAGGCGGCACCAGAGATAGAAGCCGCCGCGCGGCGTGAGCCAGGGCTGGATGTCGACGTTCGCGAGTCTCTCGCCGGCCTCGCGGCGCGCCTTGGCGAGGCGTCGGCGAAGCGCGTCCAGGTGCTTGCGGTAGCTGCCGTCGGTGAGGGTAGCGGTGATCAGCTCGGCCGCGACCGGGCTCGGCCCGCCGAAGCTCGTCGCGACCTGGAGGTCGAGCAGAGCCTCGATCCAGTCGGCGCGGGCCGCGACATAGCCGCAGCGGATCGAGGCGGACAGCGTCTTGGAGAAGCTGCCGATGCGGATCACGCGCTGAAGGCCGTCGAGGGCGGCCAGACGCGGGGAGGGCTCGGGCTCGAGATCGGCGAAGATGTGTCCTCGACGATGGTGAGGTCGTGCGCGGCCGCCATGGTCAGGAGGCGATGCGCCGTCTGCGGCGAGAGCGTCGCGCCGGTCGGGTTGTGGAGCGCCGAATTAGTGACGTAGAGGCGCGGATGGTGCGCGGACAGCGCCTCGGCGAAGAGCGACAGGTCGGGTCCGGTCGGCGTGTAGGGCACGCCGACGACCCTCACCCGGTGGGTGGCGAGCAGGGCCTGGAAGTTGAAGTAGCAGGGATCGTCCACCAGCACCGTGTCGCCGGGATGCAGCAGCAGGCGGCAGACGAGGTCGATCGCCTGCGTGCCGGACGCCGTGAGGAGGACCTGATCGACGCCGGCCTCGATCCCCCCTTGAGCGAACTGTCGGACGAGGATGTGGCGGAGCGCGGGGGAGCCGCGCGTGCCGCCGTAATCCGTGAGGACCGCGTCGTCGGCCCTGGCGAGGCGCCGGATAGCCCGGCGGAGCGCGGCGTTCGGCATCCAGTCGGCCGGGAGCCAGCCGCAGCCGGGCTTGAGCATCTCAGGCCTAGCATCGAGCGATTGGCGCGAGACCCAGAGCGGATCGATGGCCCGATCGCGGGGCGGCTCCGCCTCGAGCAGCGCCCGCGACGGCACCGCCCCCGACACGTAGAAGCCGGAGCCGGCACGGGCATGGATCAGCCCCTCGGCGGCCAGCCGATCATAGGCTTCGATCACGGTCGACGGCGAAACCTGCATGTTCGCGGCGAGACCGCGGATCGAGGGCAGCTTCTCGCCGGGCGCCAACGCGCGCGTGGCCTGCTTGAGGCGGATCGCCTCCATCACGGCGCCCGTGCTGGTCTGTGCTCCGACAGTCCGATCAACAGCGGGGGCGAACTTCGTTTTCGAGAGCATCGACCTCGTCACGTCGGTAGGATGGGCCCGAGGCACACTCCCCGGATCGAATGACTGCGCTCGGCTCCATCCGCCAGATCGACTACACGGTCGTGTACGCCCGCGACCTCGACGCCATGCGGCATTTCTACGAAGCCGTCATGGGGTTCGCGCTCACCAGACGGTTGAGCGATCGCTGGTTCGAGTACCAGATCGGCTCGACCCTTCTCGCGCTGACGACGCATGGCGGCCGCTTCGACGATCCGCCGCCGGTTGCGGGCGCACTGTCGGTACAGCTCGCATTCCGCGTCCCGCCCGCGATGGTCGAGGCCTGCGCGGCGGAACTGGAGGCCAAGGGCGTGACGCTCGTATCGCGGCTGACGAACCATCCCTTCGGACATCGCACCATCTTCTTCCGTGATCCCGACGGGAACGTGCTGGAGATCTACGCGGAGATCTGATCCCGCCGAGATGCCCAGCCGCTCGCGGTTTCGGACGCGTCGAGCGCGTGGGTATACGGACCCATACAGTTCGGCTGCACCGTATGGAACCGTCCCTGTCGTCATGATCCCCGCGAGAGCTACTGTCGAGCGTAGCCTGAGGATGATCGATGCGGCGGACGGGTGGTGGCTGGGGCAGTGGCCTGATCGGCGTCCTCATCTTCAGCGGCTCGCTGCCTGCGACGCGGATCGCGGTCGGCGGCTTCACGCCGCTGTTCCTGACCTCGGCCCGCGCGGCTATCGCCGCCTTGCTCGGGG
>CAHJXE010000383.1 GCA_903644085.1 Hyphomicrobiales bacterium | reverse complement strand
CCCCCCCCGCTGAATTGCTCGTGCCGAACTCGCCACCGCGAAAGTCCCCAATCGGACGGTTTGCCTGTGCCCCTTTCACTTTGATGGCATTATGCTGTTTGCGTCGTCCCATGGCGCGGACTCAGTTTGTGGACCTGCAAGCAACCCGATGACGATCGTCGCCAGCCACGTTGGAGCCGGCCCGACGGAGCTGCGTCCGGCGCGCAGGCTTGGGCTGTCCTCAAGGCTGATCCTGCTGACGCTTCTCGTCATGATGGTGGCCGAGATCCTGATCTACCTGCCGGCGGCCGCGAGCTTTCGCAGGAGCTGGCTTTCCGACCGGCTCATGGGCGCGCAGATGGTCGCGCTGACCTTGAGCGTGGCCCCGCGCGAGTCCTTGCCGGCCGATCTCGAAACCCGCCTGCTCGGCGCCATCAAGGGCGCACAAGCCATCGGGGTGCGCGGACCCGGGACGCGATGGCTGCTCACCACGCAAGGCGACGTCGAGCCGGCGATCGAGCGCGAGATCGACCTGCGGCAGGTCCCCTGGTACGGGCCGATCCGAGGTCTCGTGCACACGCTCACGTCGTCGCCGGCGGGCAACACGCGCGTGATCGGGGACGGTTCGCCCGGCATACCGGCGGTCGAATGGGTCGAGCTCGTCCTCAACGAGCAGCCACTACGCGATGCGGTGCTTGCCTTCACGCGCAACTTCCTCATCGTGTCGCTCGTCATTTCGGGCGCGACCGCCGCGCTCATGTATCTCGCGCTTCATTTTCTCGTGGTGCGCCCCGTCCAGCGTCTCTCGACCAACATCGCCGCCTTCGCGGCTCATCCCGAGGAGGGCGACCGCGTGATCGTGCCGTCGGGACGCACGGACGAGATCGGAATCGCCGAGAAGGCGCTCTCGCAGATGCAGGTGATCCTGGCGACGGAGCTGAAGCAGAAACGCCGTCTCGCGGATCTTGGACTCGCGGTCAGCAAGATCAATCACGAGTTGCGCAACATGCTGACGACGGCGCAGCTCCTGGGCGACCGTCTGTCCTCGCTCAGCGATCCGGCGGTGAAGCGGATCGCGCCGCGCCTGATCCGCACGCTCGATCGCGCGATCGAGTTCTGCGGCGCCACGCTGGCCTACGGACGCGCCGGCGAGACGGCGCCGAAGCGCCGGCGGGTGCCGCTCCTGCCGATCGTCATGGACCAGCTCGACCTGACGCAGCTCGCGGACGGCTACTCGATCCGGGTCGACGTCGACGTGTCCGAGCAGGTGGAGATCGACGCTGATCCCGAGCAGCTCGGGCGTATCCTACTGAACCTGATGCGTAACTCGGTCCAGGCGCTCGCCCAGTCGAAGACGCCGGATGCCTGCATCTCTGTATCCGGAGAGCGGCGGAACGGACACGTCACCGTCACGGTTCGCGACAACGGGCCAGGCGTCCCGGAGCGCATCCGCACCCGGATCTTCAGCGCGTTCCAGGCCTCCGAGCGGAGCGGCGGGACCGGGCTCGGCCTGCCGGTCGCGGAAGAGCTGGCGCGCCTCCACGGCGGGTCGCTGGCCCTGTGTCCGAGTTCCGTCGGGGCTTGTTTCGAGATCACGATCCCGGACCGCGGGAAGGTGTGACCACGCGCGCTCAGCGTGTCGCGAGGCCGATGATGATCGGCGCGAGGATCGCGGTCAGGAGCGCGTTCAGTGCCATGGCGAGACCTGCGAAGAGGCCCGCGCTCTCGCCGACCTGAAAGGCGCGCGCCGTGCCGATCCCGTGCGCCGCGAGGCCGGCCGCGAACCCCCTCGCCTCGCGCGAGCGGATGCCGAGCCTGTCGAGGAAGGGCGTGACCACGATCGCGCCGAGCACTCCCGTCGCGATGACGAGCACCGCGGTGAGCGACGGCTCGCCGCCGAGCTGGAGCGTGATCGCCATCGCGACCGCGGTCGTGACGGATTTCGGCGCGAGCGCGATCGTCACCTCGCGCGGGGCGCCCATCGCCAGCGCGATCCCGACCGCGGACGCGATCGCCGTCACGGATCCGGCGACGAGCGCGAGCGCCATCGGCACGAGCATGCGGGTGACGGCTGCGAGGTTGCGTACGAGCGGGACGGCGAGCGCGACCGTCGCGGGGCCGAGCAGGAAGTGCACGAACTGGGCGCCGTCGAAATAGGTCCGGTAGCCGGTCCCGGTCGCCAGCAGCACCGCGCCGATCAGCGCGACCGCGATCACCACCGGATTCACGAGCGGGTTGCGTCCGCTGCGCGCAGAGAGGAGGTCGGCCGCCGCGTAGGCCGCGACCGTCACGGTCAGCCAGAGAAGCGGGCCACCGGAGAGATAGACCCACAGGTCGACGAAATCGAGAGGGGCGCTCACGAGCGCCCCTCGGTCTTCGTCACGAAGCGGAGCGCCCAGACGAAGACGCCCGCCGTGACCGCGAGCGTCAGCATCGTCGAGGCGACGAGCGCGACCGCGATGGTGACGCCGCTGCGGGCGAGCACCGCGCCCTGCTGCACGATCCCGACCGCGGCCGGCACGAACAGCAGCGAGAGGTGCCCGAGCAGGCCGTTCGCGGCGCGCACCATCGGGGCGTCCGCCGCGGCGGGTC
>CAHJXE010000382.1 GCA_903644085.1 Hyphomicrobiales bacterium | reverse complement strand
AGGACAGCCTCTTCAGGCCTGGGGCGAGGACTACAGCGGGATGTTGTCGTGCTTCCGCCACGGCGTCTCGACCTGCTTCTCGCGCAGCATGTCGAGCGCGCGCGCGACGCGGCGGCGGGTCGAGCGGGGTAGGATCACCTCGTCCACGTAGCCGCGCTCGGCCGCCACGAAGGGCGAGAGGAAGCGGTCCTCGTATTCCTTGGTCTTCGCCGCGATGCCGTCGGCGTCCATGCCGCGGAAGATGATCTCGACCGCGCCCTTCGCGCCCATCACGGCGATCTGCGCGGTCGGCCAGGCGTAATTCACGTCTCCGCCCACATGCTTCGACGCCATGACGTCGTAAGCGCCCCCGAAAGCCTTGCGCGTGATCACCGTGACGAGCGGCACGCTCGCCTCCGAATAGGCGAAGAGCAGCTTGGCGCCGTGCTTGATGAGGCCGCCATATTCCTGCGCGGTGCCGGGCAGGAAGCCCGGCACGTCCTCGAAGGTGACGATCGGGATCTCGAACGCGTCGCAGAAGCGCACGAAGCGGGCGGCCTTGCGTGACGCGTCGGCGTCGAGCACGCCGGCCAGCACGGTCGGCTGGTTCGCCACGAACCCGACCGTGCGCCCCTCCATGCGGCCGAAGGCCGTGATGATGTTCTTCGCGTAGGCCTCCTGGATCTCGAACACGTCGCCCTCGTCGGCGACTTTCCGGATGAGCTCCTTCATGTCGTAGGGCTTGTTCGGGTTCGCCGGGACGAGGGTGTCGAGCGAGGGATCGTCGCGGTTCGGATCGTCGAACGTATCCCAGGCGGGCACGCCCGACAGGTTCGAGGACGGCAGGAAGTCGACGAGGCGGCGCACCTGGAGCAGGCATTCGACGTCGTTGTCGTAGGCGCCGTCCGCGATCGAGGATTTCGTCGTGTGGATCTTCGCGCCGCCGAGTTCCTCGGCCGTCACGACCTCGTTCGTCACCGTCTTCACGACGTCGGGGCCGGTCACGAACATGTAGCTCGTATCGCGCACCATGAAGATGAAGTCGGTCATCGCGGGCGAGTAGACGTCGCCGCCCGCGCACGGCCCCATGATGACCGAGATCTGCGGGATGACGCCCGACGCGACCACGTTGCGCTTGAACACCTCCCCGTAGCCGCCCAGCGCCGCGACGCCCTCCTGGATGCGCGCGCCGCCCGCGTCGAACAGCCCGATGATGGGCGCGCGCGCCTTGAGCGCCATGTCCTGGATCTTGGTGATCTTGCGGGCATGCGCCTCCGAGAGCGAGCCGCCGAAGACCGTGAAGTCCTTGGAGAACACGAAGACGGTGCGGCCGTTGATCGTGCCCCAGCCGGTCACGACGCCGTCGCCCGGGATCTTGACCTCCGCCATGCCGAAATCGGTGCAGCCATGCTGCACGAACATGTCGAATTCCTCGAAGGAGCCATGGTCGAGCAGGAGTTCGACGCGCTCGCGCGCCGTCAGCTTGCCGCGCGCGTGCTGGGCCGCGATGCGGCGTTCGCCGCCGCCGAGCCGGGCCGCACCACGCCGATCGGCCAGGAGTTGGAGCGTGTCTTTCACGGGTGCCGAACCTTCACGAGAGAGCGTCGCCGTAGCATGCGGGGCAGGCGGCGCAAATCGCTCACACGCGCGACAGCGCGTAGACGCGGGACGCCACGCGGAACTCCGCCGCGCGGGCGTCGCGCCGTACGCTCGCCTCGTGATCCGCACCCCAGCGGCTCTCCTGGAATAGCTCGTCGACATGGGCGGCGGCCCAGGTCTCTTCCGTGCCGAGCCGCCCGTCGGCGTGCATGAGCGCGAGGAGCACGGAGCCGGTGAGCGTCGTCATGACGTGGAGCGCCGCCAAGCTGAAAGGAGACATCTCGCGGTCGATGCGCGCGCGGATGCGCGCCAGCGCCTCGGACGGCTGCTCGACGAACATGATCCCTTGAATCAGCACGAGCCGCGCGCCGAGATCGAGGCGCGCGTAGGCGATCACCGGGTCCCACGCGGCCGACTGTTCGGCGATCAGCCGGTCGGGCTCGCCCGCCCGGTAGGCCACGAGGTCGGACCCGGAATATCGCGCGAGGTCGTCCCGAACTGCCACGAGGTCGCGAGAGACTCCGTCGAGAGCGGAGTTCGCGAGCCGGGTCACGGGCATCGAACGGGGGTCGATCGTTGCGCCTTGCGCGTTCCACTCCGCCGCGACGGCCTCCCCGAGTGCGGACGTCGGCAGCGCGAGCGGCTGACGGCCGGGCGTGCGGGCCGGCCGGCCGTCGAGCGTCAGCAGGTAGCCCTCGCCCTCGGGGCGGAGTTCGGCGCGCTCGTAGAAGCGGGCCGGGGCGGATGGTGCCGCACCGGGGACACGCGTCTCAGACATCGGCCATCGCCTCGCCGAATGCGAGCAGCGCATCGAGTTCCTCGAAGCTCGCGATGACGCGCTCCGCACCGGCCTCGCGGAGCGCTGTGACCGGATGGTAGCCCCATGAGACCCCGATCGCCCGGGCGCCCGCCGCCCGCGCCATACCCATGTCGAAGCTCGTATCGCCCACCATCGTGGTGGATGCGGCGTCGACACCCGCCTCGGCCATCGCCTGAAGCAGCATCGCGGGG
>CAHJXE010000381.1 GCA_903644085.1 Hyphomicrobiales bacterium | reverse complement strand
TCGCCGAGCTTCGTCGGATCGGTCGCTCTTATGCCCTTGCCGCCGCGGCCCGAGATGCGGAACTCGAAAGACGACGAGCGTTTGCCGTAGCCGTTCTCCGTCGCGGTCAGGACGTATTGCTCGACCCCGCCCATCGCGGCGTAGCGCTCGGACGAGATCGTGACGTCGGTCGTCACCGCCTCCTCGGCCTCGGGCGTCGGCTCCTCCGGCTCCAGGTCCTCTCCGGTCGCGGCGCGACGGATCGCGCCGGATTGCTTGAGATAGGCCGCGCGCTCGGAGGGCGAGGCATCGAAGTGGTGCAGGATCGACATGGAGATGACCCGGTCGCCGCGCGCGAGCGAGATGCCGCGCACGCCCGTCGAATCGCGGCCCTTGAACACGCGCACGTCGGTCACCGGGAAGCGGATGCACTGGCCGAGCGCCGTCGTCAGCAGCACGTCGTCGCCCGGGTGGCGCTCGTCCTTGTCCTGGCAGGTCTCGACGCCCACGATGTGGTCGCCCTCGTCGAGTTTCATGGCAATCTTGCCGTTGCGGTTCACCTGCACGAAGTCGGACAGCTTGTTGCGGCGCACACCGCCGGACGCCGTCGCGAACATGACGTCGAGACGCTCCCAGGACTGCTCGTCCTCCGGCAGCGGCATGATGGTGGTGATGCGCTCGCCCTCCTGGAGCGGCAACATGTTGACGAGCGCCTTGCCGCGCGCGTTGGGGGCGGCCAGCGGCAGGCGCCACACCTTCTCCTTGTAGGCCTGTCCGCGCGAGGAGAAGAACAGGATGGGCGTGTGGGTGTTCGCCACGAAGAGGCGGGTGACGAAATCCTCCTCGCGCGTCTGCATGCCGGAGCGACCCTTGCCGCCCCGGCGCTGGGCCCGGTAGGTCGAGAGGGGCACGCGCTTGATGTAGCCCGCGTGGCTCACGGTCACGACCATGTCCTCGCGCTGGATCAGGTCCTCGTCCTCGACGTCGGACACCCAGTCCAGGATCTCGGTCCGGCGCGGGGTGGCGAACTGGTCGCGCACGGCCGCGAGTTCGTCCTTGACGATGCCGAAGATGCGCTCGCGCGAGCGCAGGATGTCCAGATAGTCGGAGATCTCGCCCGCGAGCTTCTGCAGCTCGTCGCCGACCTCGTCGCGCCCGAGCGCCGTCAACCGCTGCAACCTGAGATCGAGGATCGCGCGCGCCTGGACGTCGGACAGCCGGTACGTGTCGCCCGCGCCCAACCGGTGGCGGGGATCGTCGATCAGCGCGATCAGCGGCGCGATGTCGGCCGCCGGCCAGTCGCGCGCCATCAGCTGCTCGCGCGCCGTGTTCGGGTCGGGCGCCGTGCGGATGAGACGGATGACCTCGTCGATGTTCGCGACTGCGATCGCGAGACCGCATAAGACGTGGGCGCGGTCGCGCGCCTTGCCGAGCAGGAACTTGGTCCGGCGGCTCACCACGACTTCGCGGAAATCCACGAAGGCCTGGATCATGTCGCGCAGCGTCATTGTCTCCGGCCGGCCGCCGTTCAGCGCCACCATGTTCGCCCCGAAGCTCGTCTGGAGCGCCGTAAAGCGGTAAAGCTGGTTCAGCACGACGTCCGGCACCGCGTCGCGCTTCATCTCCATGACGATGCGCATGCCGTCACGGTCCGACTCGTCGCGCAGTTCCGCGATGCCCTCGATCCGCTTCTCGCGCACGAGCTCCGCGATCTTCTCCACCAGGGTCTGCTTGTTCACCTGGTAGGGGATCTCGTGGATGATGATCGCGTCGCGCTCCTTGCGCACGAGCTCCACCGACGATTTCGACCGCATGATCACCGAGCCGCGGCCCGTCTGGTAGGCCGAGCGGATGCCGGCCCGCCCGAGGATGACGCCGCCGGTCGGGAAGTCGGGTCCCGGCACGATCTCCATCAGCTGCTCGACCGACATCGCCGGATCGTCGATGAAGGCGAGGCAGGCGGTCACGACCTCGCCAAGATTGTGCGGCGGGATGTTTGTCGCCATGCCGACCGCGATGCCGCCTGCGCCGTTGACGAGCAGGTTCGGGAACTTCGCGGGGAGCACGACGGGCTCGCGCTCGCGCCCGTCGTAGTTTGCCTGGAAATCGACCGTGTCCTTGTCGAGGTCGTCCAGCAGCGGCATCGCGGCCCGCTCGAGCCTTGCCTCGGTGTAGCGGTCGGCGGCCGGCGGGTCGCCGTCGACGGAGCCGAAGTTGCCCTGCCCGTCGATCAGCGGCAGCCGCATGGAGAAGGGCTGCGTCATGCGCACGAGCGCGTCGTAGATCGCGAGGTTTCCGTGCGGATGGTACTTGCCCATCACGTCGCCGATGACGCGGGCGCATTTGTTGTAGGGACGGTCGGGCGTGTAATTGTTCTCGTACATCGAGAACAGGATGCGCCGGTGGACGGGCTTCAGCCCGTCGCGGACGTCCGGCAAGGCCCGGCTCACGATCACGCTCATCGCGTAATCGAGATACGAGCGGCTCATCTCGTCCGTGATCGAGACCGGCCTGATGTCGGCGGCCGGGTCCTTCTGGCCCGGGCCGCCCTCGTTGTCGTCGGAAGCAGCCAACGCGTCCTACCTGTGGTCTGAACTGTCGTGCGTCTCTTAAAGGA
>CAHJXE010000380.1 GCA_903644085.1 Hyphomicrobiales bacterium | reverse complement strand
TGGCACGGCTTCAACGTGCTGCACACCGCGGCCGCCCGGGTGGGCGCGCTCGACCTCGGCTTCGTGCCGGGCGAGGGCGGGCTGGACCTCGCGGGCATGATGGGCGGCGGCGTGGACCTGCTGTGGCTGCTGGGGGCCGACGAGTTCGACACGGCGCGGATCGGGGCGGACACCTTCGTGGTCTACCAGGGCCACCACGGCGACCGGGGCGCCGCACGGGCGGACGTGATCCTGCCGGGCGCTGCCTACGTCGAGAAGCCGGGCACCTGGGTTAACACCGAGGGCCGGGTGCAGCGCGGCCTGCGCTCGGTGTTCCCGCCGGGCGACGCCCGCGAGGACTGGCGCATCCTGCGCGCGTTCAGCGAGATCGTGGGCCATGCGCTGCCGTACAACGACCTCGACGCGGTCCGCGACCGCCTGGCCGCGGTCAACCCGGTGTTCGCCCGCGAGGGCCTGCCGCGCTTCGGCGCCTCCGAGCCGATTGAAACCGGCGATATGGATATTCGCCGCCGCATCTCGGCGACGTTCAAGGACCTGCCGGGCGGGCAGGTGCTCGGCCCGACCTTCGACTACACGCACCGCCTCATCGACTTTGCGCTGGAGGCCGGCCTGCCCCCGCCGCCGCCGCCCGAGGCCGCGGCCTCGGACGAAGCGATGGCGCGCATCGCCGACGTCCTGGGCGACGGCGACCTGATCGCGCGCGAGCACGACGCGTCGGACGGGCCGCCGGGCGACCTCACGCGCGAGCCGCTCTCCTTCCCGGCCGAGCGCGACCTGCGCCTCCAGGCGCTGGCGCGGGGCGACGAGGGGTTCCTGCTCGCGCTCGGCTACTCGACGCAGCGCGGCTACGGCCGCACGCACCCGTTCGTCGGCGAGGTGCGGCTCGGCGCCTTGGAGGTCTCCTTCGTGCCCGAGGAGCTCGGCTTCGCGGTCCCGCTCGGGCGCGTCCAGGTGACCGAGTGCCAGATGGTGAACGGCCACAAGGGATCGGCCGAGACGCCGCCCCAGTTCACGCGCGGCTACGGGCTCGTCTTCGGCCAGTCCGAGCGCAAGGCGATGGCGATGGCGCTAGTCGACCGGGCGCTGCGCGCGCGCGAGTTCGGCGAGGACGTGAAAGCGCCGGCCCAGGACGAGGAGTTCGTCCTATCCCACGCCGACAACGTGCAGGCGACGGGCTTCGTCGAGCACCTGAAGCTGCCGCACTATGTGGATTTCCAGGCCGAGCTCGACCTGCTGCGCCGACTTCGCGCCGAGCACGCGGGACGCGGGGCTGATGCTTATCAGGAGGCAGCAGAGTGAACACGCGCGTCGCCGACTCTTCTCCCAGCGTAAGCGGGGACAAGTCGAGTCGTCCGTCAAGACGATCGGATGAGGGGCTCTCGAACCACGACGCCGCTCGCGACCTGCCCCTCACCCGGACGGCCGCTGCCGCGGCCTGCTCGACCTCTCCCCGTGAACACGGGGAGAGGAAGGATGCGACGCACGCCGGGTACAACTTCGCGTATCTCGACGAGGGCACGAAGCGGATGATCCGCCGCGCGCTCTTGAAGGCGGTCGCGATCCCGGGATACCAGGTGCCCTTCGCGTCGCGCGAGATGCCGATGCCCTACGGCTGGGGCACGGGCGGCGTGCAGGTGACGGCCGCGGTGATCGGGCCGGCGGACGTCCTCAAGGTCATCGACCAGGGCTCGGACGACACCACGAACGCGGTCTCGATCCGCAAGTTCTTCGCCCGCACGACCGGCGTCGCGACGACGACGCGGACGCACGAGGCCAGCATCATCCAGACCCGGCACCGCATCCCGGAGCATCCGCTGGCCGAGGGCCAGGTCATCGTCTACCAGGTGCCGATCCCGGAGCCGCTGCGCTTCCTGGAGCCGCGCGAGACCGAGACGCGCAAGCTGCACGCGCTCGCCGATTACGGCCTCATGCACGTGAAGCTCTACGAGGACATCGCCCGCCACGGCCATATCGCGACGACCTACGCCTACCCGGTCGAGGTCGCGGGCCGCTACGTGAGCGACCCCTCGCCGACGCCGAAATTCGACAACCCCAAGATGGACGATTGCCCCGCCCTCCAGCTCTTCGGGGCCGGGCGCGAGAAGCGCGTCTACGCGATCCCGCCCTATACGCGCGTGCGCAGCCTCGATTTCGAGGACCACCCGTTCGAAGTGCAGCGCTTCACGCAGCCCTGCGCACTCTGCGCCGCGACGGGCGTCTATCTCGACGAGGTCGTGCTGGACGATCGCGGCGGGCGCATGTTCGTGTGCTCGGACACGGATCACTGCGAGACGCGACGGGCGGCCTTTTCTCCCCGTCTCGACGGGGAGAAGTCGAGTGCCGCTTCAGCGGCACCGGATGAGCGGCAACCGGCCTCGATGGATTCTGCCCCTCACCCGGTCGCTGGCGCGACTCGACCTCTCCCCGCAGGCGGGGAGAGGCAGGCGCCCGAACGGGAGCGCGCCGCATGAGCGACGCCCCGTTGCTCCAGGCGCGCGGCCTGACGAAACGCTACGGCGCGCGGGTCGGCTGCGAGGAGGTCGGGTTCGACCTCCACGAGGGCGAGGTGCTGGCGGTGGTGGGCGAATCGGGGTCGGGCAA
>CAHJXE010000379.1 GCA_903644085.1 Hyphomicrobiales bacterium | reverse complement strand
AGATCCCGGCCCTGGTGGACCGGGGCGGGCCGGAGCCGATCCGCGTCTTCGAGTCGGGCGCGATCCTTGTCTACCTCGCGGAAAAGTTCGGGGCGTTCCTGCCGAGCGAGCCTGCGGACCGCGCGGAATGCCTCTCCTGGCTGTTCTGGCAGATGGGGAGCGCGCCCTATCTGGGCGGCGGGTTCGGGCACTTCTACGCCTACGCGCCCACGAAGATCGAGTACGCGATCGACCGTTTCGCGATGGAGACGAAGCGCCAGCTCGACGTGCTCGACCGACGCCTTGCCGAGAGCGAGTACATCGCCGGCTCCGCCTACACAGTCGCCGACATGGCGATCTGGCCCTGGTATGGCGGCCTCGTGAAGGGCTGGACCTATGGGGCGGCCGAGTTCCTGGCGGTCGCGGAGTACAAGAACGTCCAGCGCTGGGCAGACGCGATCTTCGGCCGACCAGCCGTGAAGCGCGGGCGCATGGTCAACCGCGTCACGGGCGAGTCCTCCGAGCAGTTGCACGAGCGCCACGATGCCGGCGATTTCGACACGAAGACGCAGGACAAACTCGCGCCAGCGGGCTGAGAACCACAAGCTCGCGCCGACGACTCGTGCTTGCCCGGCGACGTGTTCCGGCCTAACCGCCGGGCGCCCCCGGGATGACGAAGAGGTTCAAACGTGCTCGACCACCTTCAGCCCCAGCCGCCCGACGGGCTCCTCGCCCTGATCCGCGCTTTCCACGAGGACCCGCGCGCGGACAAGCTCGACCTCGGCGTCGGCGTCTATCGTGACGAGAGCGGCAACACGCCGGTGTTCCGCGCGATCAAGGCGGCCGAGCGCCGGCTCGTCGAGGAGCAGACCACGAAGGCTTATCTTGGTCCCGAGGGGGACATGCGGTTCGTCGAGCTTCTGCGCCCGATCGTGTTCGGGGCGTGCGACCCGGGCGCCCGCCTCACGGGCGTGCATAGCCCGGGCGGCACCGGGGCGCTACGGCTCGCGGCCGAGCTGATCGTGACCGCGCGGCCCGGTGCGCGCATCCATCTCGGCCTGCCGAGCTGGCCGAACCACGCGCCCCTGTTCCGTGCGGCCGGCCTGGAGGTCGTGACCTACCCCTACGTCGACATCGTGACTCAGCGCCTGGATCTCACCTCGATGATGTCGGCCCTCGAAGGCGCGAAGGCTGGCGACGCCGTGCTCCTCAACGGCTGCTGCCACAACCCGACGGGCGTCGATCTCGACCTCGACCAGTGGGACGCGGTCGCCGAGATCGTGGCGCGGCGCGGTCTCCTGCCGCTGATCGATTTCGCCTATCAGGGGCTGGGACGCGGGCTGGAGGCGGACGCGGTCGGGTTCCGGCGCGTCCTCGACGCGGTCGACGAGGCGCTGATCGCCTATTCCTGCGACAAGAACTTCGGCGTCTACCGGGACCGCACGGGCGCAGTCTACGCAAAGGCGCGCCACGCCGAGAGTGCCGAGATCGTGCTCGGCAACCTCGCGGCGCTCGCGCGCGTGAACTGGTCGATGCCGCCCGATCACGGGGCGGCGGCCGTGCGCCTGATCCTGGAGGATGCCGAACTCACCCGGGACTGGCGCTCGGAGCTCGACGGCATGTGCGCGCGCATCAACGCTGTCCGGGCGGCTCTCGCCCGTGCCGATGACCGGCTCGCGTTCCTGACGCGGCAATCGGGCATGTTCTGCAATCTCGCGGTGCCGAAGGGCGCGGTGGAGCGGCTCAGATCCGAGCATGGGATCTACATGGCGGGCTCCGGGCGCATGAACCTCGCGGGCCTGCAGGTCGGCGATGCCGGGACGCTCGTCGCGGCGCTCGCCGACGTCGCGGCTTTACCCGCCTCGAGGGCGGTCGCGGCGTAAAGCCGTTAGGCGACGTCTGCCACGTTCTCCCGGCCCGTGAGGTAGTCTTCGAGAAGCTCGAGCGCCGCCTCGTTCTTCGCGTGGCCGAGCGCGATCCGCATATGGTCGCCCGGCATCGGTGCCAGCGGCGACTGCCAGATGCTCGACGGCATGACCAGGATGCCGGCCTCGCGGATCAGCCGCGCGGCGAAGTGCTCGACCCCGTCGCGTCCCAGATAGCGCGGGAACGCGAAGGCGAGGTTGTCGGGGCCGTCCGCCGCGAAGAGGTCGGGGCGACGCGCGAGGAGTGCGGAGAGGCGGCGATGGTTGGCCTGCCCGATCGCGCGGGTCCGCGCCACGATGGCGTCCTCCGCCCTGAGCGCGATGTGCGCCAGCACCTCGCTCGTGGACGCGAGGCAGCTCGACAGCATGCTCTTCGCCCTGAGCGTCCGGGCGAGCAGGTTCTGGTCGCGGCAGGCGACCCAGCCGACGCGCAGGCCCGGTAGGCCGAACCCCTTCGACAGGCCGTTGATCGAGACGCCGCGCTCGTAGACATCCGCCACCATCGCGGGCGCGTCGGACAGATCGGCGTCCGTCTGACGGTAAACCTCGTCGTTCACGAGCCAGAGGCCGTTTCGCCGGCACAGGGCCACGAGGTCGGACAGCGTGTCCGGGTCGATCGACGCGCCGGTCGGGCTGTTCGGGAAGTTCGTCAGGACGAGCCGGGTCGTCGGTCTGAGCGCCGCCGCGACGCACGCGACGTCGA
>CAHJXE010000378.1 GCA_903644085.1 Hyphomicrobiales bacterium | reverse complement strand
CTATGTCGGGCTGACCCGGCACACGACCGACGTCACCATTGTCGCTGAACAGGAGCGGCTGCAGGCTGCCCTCCGCGCTCGCATCCGAGATCCGCGCCATCTTGTGTCAGGATGCGGACTACGTGAGCAGCTTTACACCGAGGCTCGCCGCTATGTCGCGAAGGCGAACGTCGTCGATCACATTGATGATCGAGCCACGTTCATTCGAACAGGCTCACTTCCGTCACGCAGCGCCTCGCAAGCATCTGAAGTGTCACGCTCGTTCGCGGGCGCCAGAGCTCTCCAGACCGCTCTGCGTGAGATCGGTGCCGCCGTGGCGCCGAGTTTACGCCACCTCTCGCGCCTTGTTCCCACGAGCGCCTACATCGTACCGGACCGAGTGGCTGATTGGTTGGAGACGATGCGCTTGCCGAGACGCCAGGACAAAGCGCCCGCGAGACGCGATGGGCCCGAGATGTCACGGTGACTTCGGTCAAGCGCTAGCGCAAGCTCGGCATCGATCGGCTCCACCTCGTTCTATGGGCGGTGGTCATCGGCCTCGGCACCCTCCTTGAAGGAGACCGTCAAGACGAGTTGACCTTTGTCGTCCTCGATCTCGAAAGAAGGTGAGAGCGCGTCGGCGAGTTTTTGCCCGCTCCGCATCGCGTCCGAGACCATCAGCTTACCGGCCGTCAAGGCCTCGAAGCGTGCGGCCTCGACGTCCGGCAGTTCGGATCCCTCGTGATCGTGAGAGAGTCCGCGGTCGCTGCGGACGTTGAAGAAGTAGGTTGGCATTCGGCTCTCCTTTTCAATTAGACCGCATCACAGACCCGTGGTGACCGGCTTGCTAGGGCCGAAATCGCGCCGTTCCAGCCTTCGTCCGATACCCGACGGGAAGGTCGACGACCTCCTACCGTGTATGACCGCGGTCTATGAGATGGCGGACCTGATCGATCAGTGTGGACGCTCGGTAGGGCTTGGCAACGAACCGGCCGTCGTCCGGCAGGTCATCGTCCCGCAACGCGACATCGGCCGAGGTGACGAGCAGGAGAACGTCCGGCCAACAACGGTGGACCTCCGTGGCCAGGTCGACCCCGTCGAGCTTCCCAGGCATCTGGACGTCGGTGAAGAGCACCCTGACGTCCTGCCCGCGCGATTTCATGATCTCCAACGCGACATCGGCGTTCTCCGCCTCTATGGTCTTAAAGCCCGCCTCCTGAAGGAGGTCGACGGCGGACATCCTCAAGAGTGCCTGGTCCTCGACGACGAAGACCAAGGTCGAAACGGTCGGATCTGCGGGCATGATGGGGTCCTGACGCAGGCCCAACTCGCGTCCGGTCAATCAGCTCCGAACGGTCTCGCCCCGTTCGAGCTCACGTGCCGAATTTGACCATGTGGCTTCCTACGGACGTGCTACCGGATCGGACCGCGACTTGATCCACGTCCGACTCTGGCGGAAACGGCGTCACCTAGCGAGATGCTGAGTACGACCTCACCTGTCACGTCGACGACCTCGATCATCCACGTGCGGCGATCCTGGCCTTGCCGGTGACCCTCGCCCAGGACGAGATGTGCCCTAAGACGTGCCTCCTCACGCACGGCGTCCAGGTCGTCGAGATGGACACCGAGATCGTCGCGTCGGTCCTGACCGGTTCGGGCGCAAGGCTTGTCCTCATCGAGATGCCACGTCGCCACCGGCGGTATTACCCGATCCGTATCCCCGGGCATCACAGAGCCATCCTGAGGTCGTCTCGAAGTGTCCGGGTCTCCACAGCCGACAAGCCGGCCCGCGTCATCCTCTCGGCGTCGAAGCCGTTGGCGTTTCCTTCCTGCGTCATGGCGTTGACCAGAAGCAGGCGGGTCGGCTGATCCGGGAAGGCCTCCCGCCTCCCGCCCGAGATGGCGAGTAGCGCGGTCTCGTACGCCGAGGTGAGGGAGCGCGAGTTGGCCTCGCTCGCCAAGATCGTGATGTCTGGCCCGAAGAAGATCAGCATGTTCGCACCCCAGGATGGGCGCCGGTCCCCGGATCACGGGGTCTAAGCAACGCGGGGGCCGGCGCGATCAGAATCGAACAAATCGATCCCTGGATCATCTGACGACGACGCTGCCGCGTACGCATGACATGCATGTTAAGATTATGAGGATTGTCCGGACGCTTGGGCCGGCACGTCGATGACGTCGCGGAAGCGCAGGGTGAAGACGAGCGCGCCGGCCTCGTCGGTAACCTCGAACTGCTGATGGTCGACGGGGCGGCCGGCCTTGAGATCCTGGGCCAGCATGCCGCGAGCCCCGAGCACGGCTTCTTCTCTCGCCTGATCGGCATCGACGAAAAAAATACCGGTCTCGTCGGCCGAATAACCCTCGGGCGAGCGAATATTGTAGAAGTAGGTCGGCATGCCTGTACTCGCTGGTGACGGGGGGAGTACGATGCCTCTCAGCCGCCGCAGCCCGAGATCATGGCCGGCGATGAGTGTAGACTAGTCGCGATCTTGCCGGCTTTCCCTAACTCACGTTTACTTGATACCGTGTGAGCGATGTCGTACATTCCGCTTGGGAGTTGCTCGGGCCTGCCGAGAACGTCCGGCAATCGACACGGCGACCCATGATCAACCTGCTCACGCGCAAGCTGGAGGCGTTCGGTCC
>CAHJXE010000377.1 GCA_903644085.1 Hyphomicrobiales bacterium | reverse complement strand
GATGCCGGGCCCGGTCGACCCGGCCCGGCTTCTCGCGGCGGAGTTGGAGCCCGGCGCGCTGGAGCGGGCGGCGGGGCGCGTGCTGGCGGCGCGCAGGTGATGCGTGTCCTCGCGGTCCCGCCACGATCGTCGATGTTGTGCACGAACCCCGCATGCGGTGTAGTCGTGACCACAATCGGTCACAGAGCCGATCGGGAACAACGATGAGGAAACGACCCTGATGCTGGCCCTCCTCGGTCTGATCACGATCGCGCTTCTCCTACTCGTCATCATGGCGAAGTGGATGTCGCCGCTGATCGCGCTGATCCTCATCCCGATCGCGGCCGCGATCGTCGGGGGGTTCGGCTGGGACACGAGCAAGTTCATCGTGACGGGCCTGCAGAGCCTAGCGCCGGTCGTCGGCATGTTCGTCTTCGCGATCCTGTTCTTCGGCGTCGTGACGGATGCCGGGATGCTGGACCCGATCATCGATCGCATCTTGCGCACCGTCGGGACGCGGCCGACCCGCATCGTGATGGGCACGACGCTCCTCGCGCTTCTCATCCATCTCGACGGGTCGGGCGCGGTCACCTTCCTGATCACGATCCCCGCCATGCTGCCGCTCTACGAGCGCCTCGGCATCGACAAGCGCATCCTCGCCTGCGCGGCCTCGATGGCGGCGGGCGTCAACTTCCTGCCCTGGACCGGCCCGATGATCCGGGCCTCCGCCTCGCTCAAGCTCTCGATCCCGGAGATCTTCAACCCGCTGGTGCCGATCCAGGTCGTCGGGCTCGTCTTCATCTTCGGGGTGTCCTACTGGCTCGGCCGACGCGAGGAACGACGCCTCGGCCTCACGGGCGACGTGCCGGCGGATGTCCTGGCGAACCGCACGCTGACGCCCGGCCAGCTCGAGCTGCGCCGCCCGCGTAACTTCTGGATCAACATCGTACTCACCGTCCTGGTCCTCGGCACGATGGTGATCCTCGGCGACAGGCTCGCGCCCGCGATCGTGTTCATGGTGGGCACCTGCGCGGCGCTCCTCATCAACTATCCGAACGTCGACACCCAGCGCGGGCGGATCGACGCGCATGCGAGGGCGGCACTCCTCATGGCGTCGATCCTGCTCGCGGCGGGCGTCTTCACCGGCATCATGCAGGGCTCGGGCATGCTGAAGGCGATGGCGGTCGCGGCCGTCGAGTTCGTGCCGTCCGGCGCGGCCAAATACATGCCGATCGCGCTCGGCGTCGTGTCGATGCCGCTGAGCCTGCTCTTCGATCCGGATTCGTTCTATTTCGGCGTGCTGCCGGTCGTGGCCGAGGTCGGCGGACAGCTCGGCGTCCCGAAGGTGCAGCTCGCGCAGGGCGCGCTGCTCGGGCAGATGACGACCGGCTTCCCGGTCTCGCCGCTGACGCCCGCGACCTTCCTGGTCGTGGGGCTGACGGGCATCGACCTCGCGGACCACCAGAAGTTCACCATCCCCTTCCTGTTCGCCGCCTCGGTGGTGATGACGATCGCCTGCGTGGCGTTCGGGCTCTTCCCGCTGTGAGCGAGGCCGCCATGCGCACGGTCAGGATCGGGTCCGGCGCCGGCTATTCGGGGGACCGGATCGAGCCCGCGGTCGAGCTCGCGGAGCGGGGCGCGCTCGACTACCTGGTCTTCGAGTGCCTGGCCGAGCGCACCATCTCGCTGGCGCAGGGCGCCCGGATGCGAGACCCGTCGTCGGGCTACGACCCGCTGCTCGCCGCCCGGATGCGGGCCGTCCTGCCGGCCGCGCGGGCGAACGGCGTGCGCATCGTCACCAATATGGGGGCCGCGAACCCGCTGGCCGCGGCAGAGCGGACGCGCGCGATCGCGCGCGAACTCGGCCTCTCGGGTCTCAGGATCGCGGCCGTGACGGGCGACGACGTGCTCGAGGCCGCGAAGGCGTCGGACCTCGCCCTCGATACGGGCGGGACGGTCGGCGGGCTCGGCAACCGCCTCGTGTCGGCCAACGCCTATGTGGGGGCGGGGTCGATCGCCCGGGCGCTGGCCGAGGGGGCGCTCGCCCAGGGGGCGGATGTCGTCATCACCGGGCGCGCGGCGGACCCGGCGCTGTTCCTCGGACCGCTCATCCACGAGTTCGGCTGGGCGGCGGACGACTGGCCGATGCTGGGACGGGGCATCCTGGCGGGGCACCTGCTCGAATGCGCCGGCCAGGTCACGGGCGGCTATTTCGCGGACCCGGGCTTCAAGGATGTCGCGGGGCTCGCCCGGCTGGGCTTCCCGATCGGCGAGGTGCGCCAGGACGGCGACCTCGTGATCACCAAGGTCGAGGGATCGGGCGGGCAGGTGACCGCCGCGACCGTCAAGGAGCAGCTCCTCTACGAGATCCACGATCCGGCCCGCTATTACCAGCCGGACGTCGTGGCGGACTTCTCGGGCGTGCGCGTCCGGGAGGTCGGGCCGGACCGCGTCCACGTCACGGGCGCGGGCGGCACCGCGAAGACCGGCTCGCTCAAGGTCTCGGTCGGCTACGTCGACAGCTATGTCGGCGAGGGGCAGATCTCCTACGCGGGACCGGGCGCGGTCGCGCGCGGCCGGCTCGCGCTCGACATCGTGCGCGAACGCCTCGCGCTGACGGGCGTGCGCGCGAGCGAGCTGCGCTTCGATCTCGTCGGGGTGGACGCGCTGCACGGGGCGGTCCGCTCGGCC
>CAHJXE010000376.1 GCA_903644085.1 Hyphomicrobiales bacterium | reverse complement strand
GGAAACGTGCGATAGGAAGACGCGTTCCGGCTCGGCACGCACGAAGGCGTGACCCTTGGGCGTGACCCTCGCTTTCCACTATGCGGGATCGGCCTGATCGGAAACTCGCCCATACACGCAGGTGCGCGTAAAATTTCCTGTTAAGTGCTTACATCAGGACTACAAATTCCGTTCCGCCTCGTGTTGATCCGGGGACGTGACGCGACACGAAAGTGATGGCTTGAATGGCTGAACGGTCCAACGCGGCGTCAGGCGACTACGGCGCCGACTCGATCCGCGTTCTCAAGGGGTTGGACGCGGTCCGCAAGCGTCCGGGCATGTATATCGGCGACACGGATGACGGGTCCGGGCTGCACCACATGGTATACGAGGTCGTGGACAATGCGATCGACGAGGCGCTCGCCGGTCACGCCGACGAGGTCCTGGTGACGTTGAACGCCGACGGGTCCTGCACCGTGTCGGATAACGGGCGCGGCATCCCGACCGGCATGCACGAGGAGGGCGTCTCGGCCGCCGAGGTCATCATGACCCAGCTCCACGCCGGCGGTAAGTTCAACAACACCGCCGAGAGCGGCAACGCCTACAAGGTCTCCGGCGGCCTACACGGTGTCGGCGTGTCGGTCGTCAACGCGCTCTCGATCTCGCTCAAGCTGCGCATCTGGCGCGACGGTCGGGAGCACGCGATGGAGTTCCGACACGGGGACGCCGTGTCGCCGCTGGTCGTCGTGGCGGAGAACGTCGACCGGCGCGGCACAGAGGTCACGTTCCTGCCGAGCCCCGACACCTTCACGATGACCGAGTTCGACTATCCGACCCTGGAGAAGCGGCTGCGCGAACTCGCCTTCCTGAATTCGGGCGTCCGTATCGTGCTCAGCGACAACCGTCACGCGGACGCGAAGCGCGAGGAGTTGTCCTACGAGGGCGGCGTCGAGGAGTTCGTGCGTTATCTCGACCGCTCCAAGGTGCCACAGCTCGACCGACCGATCGTGGTGCGGGCCGAGCGGGACGGGATCTCGGCCGAAGTGGCGCTGTGGTGGAACGACAGCTACTACGAGAGCGTACTGTGCTTCACGAACAACATACCCCAGCGTGACGGGGGCGCGCACCTCACGGGCTTCCGGGCCGCGCTGACGCGGCAGGTGAACGGTTACGCGGAATCCTCCGGCATCGCCAAGAAGGAGAAGATCGCGCTCACCGGCGACGACGCGCGCGAGGGCCTCACGGCCATCGTGTCCGTGAAGGTGCCCGACCCCAAGTTCTCCTCCCAGACCAAGGATCGGCTCGTCTCCTCCGAGGTGCGCCCAGTGGTCGAGGGCATCCTGAACGAAGGGCTCTCAACCTGGCTTGAGGAGCACCCCTCGGAGGCCCAGAAGGTCATCGCGAAGGTCATCCAGGCCGCCAAAGCCCGGCTCGCGGCCGGCAAGGCGCGCGACATCGTCCGCAAGGACCCGCTCGGCATGGCGAACCTTCCGGGCAAGCTCGCGGATTGCCAGGAGCGCGACCCCGCGAAGGCCGAACTTCTGCTGGTCGAGGGCGACTCGGCCGGCGGCTCCGCGAAGCAGGGCCGCGACCGCGCCTTCCAGGCCGTGCTGCCGTTGCGCGGCAAGATCCTCAATGTCGAGCGCGTGCTCGACGACCGGATGCTCTCGTCCGACCAGATCGGGACGCTGATCACGGCCCTCGGCGTCGGCGTCGAGATCGGCTCGCGGGGCGACGACGACAGCCCGCGCAGCCAGCGCGGCGTGCATTTCAACGTCGACAAGCTGCGCTACCACCGCGTCATCATCATGACGGACGCGGATGTCGACGGCGCCCATATCAGGACGCTTCTCCTGACCTTCTTCTTCCGCAAAATGCCGGAGCTGATCGAGCGCGGCTACCTCTACATCGCGCAGCCGCCGCTCTATAAGGCCTCCCGCGGCAAGTCGCACATCTATCTCAAGGACGAGCGCGCGCTCGAGGACTACCTGATCAACGGCGGCATCGACGGCGCGGTGCTGCGGCTCGAGACGGGTACCGAGTTCGGCGGCCCGCAATTGCGCAGCCTCATCGGCGAGGCGCGGCTCATCCGCCAGATCATCGGGGCGCTCCACAGCCGCTACGACCGCCGGGTCGTCGAGCAGGCGGCGATCGCGGGCGCGCTCGATCCGGAGGTCGCGGACGATCTCGTCCGCGGAGCGGAAGCGGCCGACGCGACCGCGCAACGGCTCGACCGCGTGGCCGAGGAGCTGGAGCGGGGCTGGACGGGCGAGGTCCGCGACGGCGGCTACGTGCTCGCCCGAACCATCCGGGGCGTGCGCCAGGCGGCTGTCCTCGACAGCTTCCTGATCGCCAGCCAGGAGGCGCGGCGCCTCTCCGAGCGGGCCTCCGACCTCGCCCAGATCTACGACCGTCCGGCCATGCTGATCCGCAAGGGCGAGGAGATGCCGATCTCGGGCCCGCTCGCGCTGTTCGACGCCGTGATGGCGATCGGCCGCAAGGGCTTCACCTTACAGCGCTACAAGGGGCTCGGCGAGATGACAGCCCAGCAGCTCTACGAGACGACGCTCGACCGGGACGTACGCTCGCTGCTGCAAGTGAAGGTGCGGGACGCGGCGGACGCGGCCGACCTCTTCGTGAAGCTGATGGGCGACGTCGTCGAGCCGCGCCGCGAGTTCATCCAGGATAACGC
>CAHJXE010000375.1 GCA_903644085.1 Hyphomicrobiales bacterium | reverse complement strand
CATCAGCAGACGCGCGTAGGCGGCGTTCGACACGATGACCCCGCCGGAACCCCGCTGGGCGATCGGATCCGGAAGCGCGTCGAGAAGATGTCGCAGCTGCGTTTCCTCGTCACGGTGCTCGCGCAGGCGACCGGCCGTCTCGACGAGTGCCGAACCCAAGAGGAGACGCTCGTTTCGCAAAGACTTCGACCATCTCCGAATCGCGACCGCGACCGCTATTCCGATCGCCACAAGGACGAGTGGAACAAGAAGCCATGCGGCTTCGAACGGAAGGGTCGTGCTGGACATCGAGTATCCTCACCAATGTGGTCAGAATCCCCGCGAGAGCCTCACGGAGCGTAAGAAAACAGGCCTAGAACAAGCTCAATCGGTCAGCTTCGACTTGAGTGGTTCCGGTCACGATCCGCTAACCTTGACGTCGACCGATGTCGGCGACCCACGGGTCGCCAATACGGACGCTATCTCTGCGATGAACGGCTTCAAGTGGAAATTCGCTTCCGGCATCGCGGCGACGCGCCAACCGGCCGCCGTCGCGGCCTCGGCGGTGATCGGCCCGACGGCCGCGACCAGGACACGGTCGCAGGCGCGCGCGAGGGTCACCCCCATGTCCCGCTCCTTCGCGACCGCGACGAGCCGGCGGACCTGGGGCGAGGAGGTGAGCGCGATCGCGTCGATCGCGCCCGACGCCATCGCGTTCAGGATCTCGACGATCCGCCCGTCCTCCTCGTGCGACGCGTAGCGGTAGGGCAGGACCGCGTCGACCGTCGCTCCTTGAGCCTCCAGCGCGCGCAGGATGGTGTCCGGGCATTCGGGGTAGAGCTGGACGCCGACGCGCCGCCCCGCCATCGGCAGGCCCGCGAAGGCCGCGACCAGACCCTCGGTCGTCGGCGGGTCGGCCGCGATGTCGGGGCCGAGGCCCATCGTGCGCAGAACGCGCGACGGCTTCGGGCCCCGGACGATCCGACGCGTGCGCCCAATCGCGGCAACCGTCTCCGCCTCGAAGCCGGCGCGGCGCGCGAACCCGAGCAGCCGCCGCAAGCCCTCGCCCGTGTAGAGCAGGAGATCGTCGAACTCGCCCGCCACGAGGCGGCGCAGCCACGCCTCGATCGGGGCCGCATCCTCGGCATCGTGAATCGACACGAGGGGGCAGCGCAACGCCTCGGCGCCCGCGCGCTCCAGCATCGACACGAACAGGTCGAGCTCGCGACTCTCCGGAACCACGATCCGCCGGCCCGCCAATGCGCCGCTCATCCGATCGTCTCCGCCACGAGGGAAGTTGGCCGCAATCGACGTGCCACCGATGAGCTTGTCACAGATCCTCGACCGCCCGCGACGGAGCGGGCCTCTATCGGATGGCCCGTGGCGACGCGGCCCGTGGGGCCTCCTCGCGCGACGCGAAATAGCGGTAGAAGAACCCCGTCAGCCCGCCGACCAGCGCCCAGCACACGAAGGCGGTGAGGAGGACGGCCTGCGTGAACTGGCGCGACAGCTCGTCCGGAACGTTCGTCTCGACGTGGTCGAGATGGGGCGCCCCGACGAGATGAGGCAGAGCCATCACGGCGATCGCCAGGATGGCGGCCGGAAGCGAGCGCGTGAACGCGATCAGTCCGAGCCCGAGCGCCGCCGATCCGGAGGCCGCGATCCACCAGATCTGCCGCGGCCCGAGCGCCGCCGCCGGGATGCCCGGAAGCTCCGGCGCTAGACCGAGGGTCGGCGCGATCACGAAGACCACGAAGCCGGCCAACCCCCAGAGCAGGCCCTCGCGCCAGGAGGCGGGCCGGCCGAACAGGACGAGCGCGCCGCCGATCAGACACGCGAAGCCGAACCAATCGACCACGTTGAAAAGGGCCGTGTAGGCGTTGCGCTCCAGCCCGTCCTGGGGTTCCCACGCGGCCGCCCCATGCTCGTGCGGCGCGGTGCCGGCCTCGTGCTGATGCGGGGCAGGGAGCACCGTGGCGGCCGGAGCCGCTTCCGCGGCCTTCTCGTACACCTCGGCCTTCGCGATCAGCTGAACCGTCCCGGCATATTGGACCGCGGTCGCGGTCGCGCCCACGATGAGGCCGCTCAGCGCCGCCGAGAACACGATCGTGCGGAAGACCGACATGGCGACGCGGTCCTAGTGGCAGGGGAAGGCGTTCGCGTGCCGGGTGTCGTGCGACGCGTTATGGACGGCGTCGATATGCGAGAACCCCGAGAAACCGACGACCACGAGGCCGAGACAGATGGCGAGCATGGCCTGCACGCGCGCGCCTGCCCGAAGAGTGGCCTGAGGAACGGCGACGGTGGTTGAGGAGGCGGCCATGGCGGTTCCCTTGGTTGTCCGTCGACGGCTAGGATCTCGCGGGGGCAGGTGTCAAGGCGACGACCTTCGGCGCCGACCGGCTCCTCGGCCCGGGCGCCCGGTCGACGGGCCGGCCATCCCGGGGATGGACCCCTCGGGCGCTCAGTTCGTTGGCTTTTCGCGCGATGCGGCCCAGCCTGCGTCTCACGTAGGGACCGACATCCTACGCCACGACGTACGTGGCTTCACGCTCCAACCCGGCTCGTATCCCGCATGATCGCACCCGGTACCCTGCCGCCCGACGTCGCGGTCGTCGGCCCGTCTCGCGCCCTCGTGTTCGTGTTGGCGCTCGCGGTCGGGCTGATCGTCGCGAACATCTACTATGCGCAGCC
>CAHJXE010000374.1 GCA_903644085.1 Hyphomicrobiales bacterium | reverse complement strand
CCGCAGGTCTCGCATTTCAGGCAGGTGCCGTTGCGCACCATGGTGAAGTTGGCGCATTCCGGGCAGGCCTCGCCGACGTAACCCTTCATGCGCGCCTCGGCCTTCTTGTCGGCCACCGCGGCCTTGGCGGCCGCGAAGCCCTGCGGCTCACTCCAGGCGAGGGACGTCAGCTCCGTCGCGGCTTCCCGCTCGACCCCGCGCTTGAGCGCCGTGGCGCCCTCGACGCCGTAGGCCATGACGGGCGCGACGCTGCCGCGGACGGGCGGGGCTGAAGGCACCTCGGTGCCGCGCACCAGCATGAAGCGGTCGGTCTTCGACCGCACTAGGCCCTTCGACACGGGGCTCGCGCCGGACGACGACGGCCGTCCCTCGCCCCCGCCCGAACGGCCCTCGCCCTCGCCGCTGCCGAGCACGTCGAAGCCGATGTCGGACGGCACCACGTGGGCGAGGTCCGTCCGGTCGAGGTAGGACACGGCGAGCTCGCGGAACACGTAGTCGAGGATCGAGGTCGCGTTCTTGATCGCGTCGTTGCCCTGGACGGGTCCGTGCGGCTCGAAACGCGTGAACGTGAAGGCGTCCACGTATTCGTCGAGCGGCACGCCGTACTGCAGCCCCAGCGAGATCGCGATGGCGAAGTTGTTCATCAGCGAGCGGAAGGCCGCGCCCTCCTTGTGCATGTCGACGAAAATCTCGCCGAGCCGCCCGTCCGGGTACTCGCCGGTGCGCAGATAGACCTTGTGGCCGCCGACCGTGGCCTTCTGGGTGTAGCCCTTGCGCCGGGCGGGCAGCTTCTCGCGCTCGCGGTCGCGCTCGATCCGCTCCACCACGCGCTCGACGATCCGCTCCGCCACCTCGGCGGCGCGCGCCGGCACGGAGGCGGCGAGGTGCTCCTCGATCTCCTCGTCATCCTCCGAGATGAGCTGCGAGTTCAGCGGCTGCGACAGCTTGGAGCCGTCGCGGTACAGCGCGTTGGCCTTGAGGCCGAGGCGCCACGACAGCATGTAGGCCTCCTTGCAGCCCTCCACCGTCGCGTCGTTCGGCATGTTGATGGTCTTGGAGATCGCGCCCGAGATGAAGGGCTGCGACGCCGCCATCATGCGGATGTGGCTCTCGACCGACAGGTATCGCTTGCCGGTGCGGCCGCAGGGGTTGGCGCAGTCGAACACTTCGTAGTGCTCGCGCTTGAGATGCGGCGCCCCCTCCAGCGTCATCGCCCCGCAGACGTGGATGTTGGCGGCCTCGATCTCCCCCTTGGAGAAGCCGAGGAAGGGCAGGAGCTCGAAGCCCGGCTCGTCCAGCTTCTCGGCCGGCACGCCGAGCGTGTCGGCGAGGAAGTCGGCGCCGAGCGTCCACTTGTTGAAGGCGAACTTGATGTCGAAGGCAGATTTGAGCGCCGCATCCAGCGCTTCCAGCTTCTCGGCCGTGAAGCCCCTCGTGCGCAGGGCCGAGGTCGTGACGCCGGGAGCCTGGCGAAGATCGCCGTGGCCGACGGCGTAGACCTCGATCTCGGCGATGTCACTCTCGCGGTAGCCGAGCGCCCGCAGGGCCTCCGGCACGCCGCGGTTGACGACCTTGAAGTAGCCGCCGCCGGCGAGCTTCTTGAACTTCACCAGGGCGAAGTCGGGCTCGATCCCGGTCGTGTCGCAGTCCATGACGAGGCCGATGGTCCCGGTGGGGGCCACGACCGACACCTGCGCGTTGCGATAGCCGTGCCGCTCGCCGAGGTCGATCGCGAGGTCCCAGGCACGCCGCGCGGCGTCCACCGTCGCGGGGTCCGGCGTGGCCGAGCGGTCGAGCGGCACGGGCGCGACCGATAGGGCCTCGTAGCCCGAGGCCTCGCCGTAGGCGGCGCGGCGGTGGTTGCGCATCACGCGCAGCATGTGGTCGGCGTTGGGCGCGTGGCCGGGGAACGGCCCCCGCTCGCCGGCGATCTCGGCCGAGGTCGCGTAGCACACGCCCGTCATCAGCGCCGACAGCGCGCCGCAGATGGCGCGTCCCTCGTCCGAATCATAGGCGAGGCCCGACGACATCAGGAAGCCGCCGAGGTTGGCGAAGCCCAGGCCCAGCGTGCGGTACTCGTAGGAGAGGCGCGCGATCTCCTCGGAGGGAAACTGCGCCATCAGCACCGAGGTTTCGAGCACCAGCGTCCACAGCCGCACGGCGTGCTCGTAGGACGACACGTCGAGCTTGCCCGCGCCGTCGCCGCGGAACTGGAGCAGGTTCAGCGACGCCAGGTTGCAGGCCGTGTCGTCGAGGAACATGTACTCCGAGCATGGATTACTCGCTCTGATTGCACCCGAGGCCGGGCAGGTGTGCCAGTCGTTGATCGTGGTGTGGAACTGCAGGCCGGGATCGGCCGAGGCCCAGGCCGCGTAGCCGATCTTGTCCCAGAGCGCGCGGGCCTGCAGCGTCTTGGCGACGCGGCCGTCGGTGCGGCGCAGCAGATCCCAGGGCGCGTCAGCCTCGACGGCCTGGAGGAAGGCATCCGTCACGCGCACGGAATTGTTGGAGTTCTGCCCCGCGACCGTGAGGTAGGCCTCGGAGTCCCAGTCGGCCGTGAACTCGTCGAAGTCGACCGCCGTGTGGCCCTGGCGCGCGAGCTGGATCACCCGCTTGATCATGTTGTCCGACACCGCCACGCGGCGGGCGGCCTTGATCTCGCGCTTCAGGGCCGGGTTCTTCTCCGGCTCGAAGCAGTCGT
>CAHJXE010000373.1 GCA_903644085.1 Hyphomicrobiales bacterium | reverse complement strand
CTCCGAGCTGATCCGGCGCGACGCCGAGGCGCTCGCCCGCATGGAGAGCGAGGATGTCGGCAAGCCGATGACGCTCGCGCGCAACGACGTCGCGGTCTGCGCGCGCTACTTCGAGTATTACGGCGGCGCCGCCGACAAGGTGCATGGCGACACGATCCCGTTCCAGAACGGCTTCACCGTGATGACGGTCTACGAGCCGCACGGGGTCGTCGGCGTGATCTCGCCCTGGAACTACCCGCTCCAGATGAACGGCCGCTCGATCGCGCCCGCGCTCGCCATGGGCAACGCGGTCGTGCTGAAGCCCGCCGAGGACACCTCCCTGACCGCGCTCGCGCTGGCGAAGCTCGCCGACGAGGCGGGCTTGCCGAAGGGCGCGTTCAACGTCGTGACGGGGCTCGGCGAGGAGGCCGGCGCGGCGCTGGCCGCACATCCCGGCATCCACCACATCAGCTTCACGGGCTCACGCGAAGTCGGCACCTTGATCCAGGCCGCGGCCGCGAAGAACACGGTCCCGGTGACGCTCGAGCTCGGCGGCAAGTCGCCCCAAGTGGTCTTCGCGGATGCGGACCTCGGCGAGGCGGCGGGCACGATCGTCAGGGCGATCACCCAGAACGCGGGCCAGACCTGCTCGGCGGGCTCGCGCGTGCTCGTGGAGGATCGCATCTACGACAGCTTCACCTCCGACCTCGCGACGCGCTTCAAGGCGTTGCGCGTCGGCTCGGCCGAGCAGGACCTGGACCTCGGGCCCGTGGTCAACGCCAAACAGAAGGAGCGCGTCGAGGGCTATCTCGCCATGGCGCGACGCGACGGGCTCTCCATCCTGGCCGAGGGCGAGTTCGGCACGAACCTGCCGGGCGACGGCTTCTACGTAAAGCCGACGCTGATCGGCGACGTGCCGCCCGACCACCCGCTCGCCCAGGAGGAGATCTTCGGGCCGGTGCTCGTGGCGATCCGGGTCGCGGACGAGGCGGAGGCGGTGCGGATCGCGAACGGGACGCCCTACGGGCTCGCGGCCGGCATCTGGACGGGCGATCTCGGGCGAGGGTTCCGGCTCGCGCACAAGATCAAGTCGGGCCAGGTCTTCGTCAATAATTACGGCGCGGGCGGCGGGGTCGAGCTGCCCTTCGGCGGGGTCAAGGGCTCCGGCCACGGGCGCGAGAAGGGCTTCGAGGCGCTCTACGGCTTCGCGTCCACCAAGATGGTGGCGATCAAGCACGGCGCCTGAGATGGCGGACGGGATGGCGCAGCGCGATCCGGGGAAGCCCTTGGCGGGGCTTCTCGCGGTGACGCTCGAACAGGCGGTCGCGGCGCCCTACTGCTCGTCGCGCCTCGCCGACGCGGGCGCGCGCGTCATCAAGATCGAGCGGCCGGAGGGGGATTTCGCGCGCGGCTACGACGCCGCCGTGAACGGGCTCGCGAGCTACTTCGTGTGGCTGAACCGCGGCAAGGAGAGCCTCGTCGCGGACATCAAGGACCCGGCCGACGCGAGGCTCCTCCACGCGATCCTGGGCCGGGCGGACGTGTTCATCCAGAACCTCGCGCCGGGGGCGGCCGAGCGGGCGGGGTTCGGGTCGGAGATGCTGAGAGAACGCCACCCGCGCCTCGTGACGGTCGACATCTCGGGCTACGGGGCGGGCCATTCCTATGCCGCCATGAAGGCCTACGACCTCCTGGTCCAGGCCGAGACGGGGCTCGCGGGCATCACCGGGCATCCGGCCGGGCCGGGGCGGGTCGGCGTCTCGGTGTGCGATATCGCGTGCGGGATGTCGGCCTATGCGGGCGTGCTCGAGGCGCTGCTCGCGCGGGGCCTCACCGGGGAGGGGGCGCGGCTCGAAGTCAGCCTGTTCGACGGCGTGGCGGACTGGATGAACGTGCCGCTGCTGTACTTCGAGGGGACCGGCGTCGCGCCGAAGAGGGTCGGGCTCGCCCACCCGTCCATCTGTCCCTACGGGGCCTTCGACACGGTGGACGGCAAGCTGGTGCTGATCTCGATCCAGAACGAGAGGGAGTGGGCGAAGTTCTGTGCCGCCTTGTTGGGCGAGCCGGACCTGCCGAAGGTGCCGGGCTTCGAGACGAACACGATCCGGGTGGCGAACCGGCCGGCGGTCGACGCCCGGGTAGCGGCGGCCTTCGGGGCGCTGACCCGGGACGCGGTGGCGGCCAAGCTCCGGGAAGCGCAGATCGCCTACGGATTCGTCAACGACCTCGGCGACCTGGCCGGCCACCCGGCTTTGCGGCGCGTCACGGTCGACACCCCGGGCGGCCCGGCCTCGATCGTCGCGCCGCCCGTCATCCGCGACGGCGCGACGGCCCGGCTGGGATCCGTCCCGGCGATCGGACAGCACTCGGACGCGATCCGGCGCGAGTTCGCCACCTCGGGCGAATTCGCCTGACATGGCGGGCGAATTCGTCACCACCTCGCGTCGACCTCGCACGAGGTCGCGCGACGTCGCGACGGTCCGCGCCGCGGACCTCGTCACGTCGATCGCGGACGCGCTGCAGTTCATCTCCTACTTCCATCCGGCCGACTACATCGCGAACCTGGCCGAGGCCTGGCGGCGCGAGGAGAGCCCGGCCGCCAAGGACGCGATCGGGCAGATCCTGGCCAATTCCCGCATGGCGGCGATCGGCCGCCGTCCCATCTGCCAGGATACCGGGGTCGCGACGGTCTTCATGAAGATCGGCATGGGGGCGCGGTTCGACACGACCCA
>CAHJXE010000372.1 GCA_903644085.1 Hyphomicrobiales bacterium | reverse complement strand
ACCTTGAGGCCGCCGCGCAGCTTGTTGACGACGAGCGTGGCGAGAGCCTCGCCCTCGATGTCCTCGGCGACGATCAGGAGCGGCTTGCCGGTCTGAACGACGGCCTCGAGCACCGGCAGCATGGCCTGCAGCGAGGAGAGCTTCTTCTCGTGGATGAGGATGTAGGGGTCCTCGAGCTCGGCGACCATCTTCTCCGCGTTCGTGATGAAGTACGGGGACAGGTAGCCACGATCGAACTGCATGCCCTCGACGACGTCGAGCTCGGTCTCGGCGGTCTTCGCCTCCTCGACCGTGATCACGCCCTCGTTGCCGACCTTCTGCATCGCCTTGGCGATCATCTCGCCGATCTCCTTGTCGCCGTTGGCGGAGATCGTGCCGACCTGGGCGATCTCCTCCGAGGAGGCGACCTTGCGGGAGCGGCCCTCGATGTCCTTGACGACGGCGGTCACCGCGATGTCGATGCCGCGCTTCAGGTCCATCGGGTTCATGCCGGCCGCGACCGACTTCGCGCCCTCACGGACGATGGAGGCCGCGAGCACGGTCGCGGTCGTGGTGCCGTCGCCCGCGACGTCGTTCGACTTCGAGGCCACTTCGCGCACCATCTGGGCGCCCATGTTCTCGAACTTGTCGGCGAGTTCGATCTCCTTCGCGACCGTCACGCCGTCCTTCGTGATGCGCGGAGCGCCGAAGGACTTCTCGATGACGACGTTGCGGCCCTTGGGACCGAGCGTGACCTTGACCGCGTCGGCCAGGATCTCGACGCCACGAAGCATCTTGTCGCGGGCGTCGGATGAGAAACGTACGTCTTTGGCTGCCATGTGGTTGACCTCTTTCGGATGGATCCGGCCTCTTCATGCCGAGAAGCCCGAAGGGCGTCTCGAAGCACACGTGAGGCGGATGGGTGATGCGTCCCCGGATCGTGTCCGGGGCAGGCTCTTCGAGACGCCGGCCTCGCGGGCCGGCTCCTCAGGATGACGCGTTGAGTGGTCGATCGACCGCTTACGCGGCCTTCGCCAGCGCGGGTGCGCCCTCGACGATGCCCATGATGTCGGATTCCTTCATGATGAGAAGGTCCTGGCCGTCGATCTTGACCTCGGTGCCCGACCACTTGCCGAACAGGATGCGGTCGCCGGCCTTGACGTCCAGCGGGTTGACCTTGCCGTTCTCGTCACGGGCGCCGGGGCCGACGGCGACGATCTCGCCCTCTTGCGGCTTCTCCTTGGCGGTGTCCGGGATGATGATGCCGCCCTTGGTCTTCTCTTCGCTCTCGATACGACGAACGACGACGCGGTCGTGCAACGGACGGAAATTCATGCGATACCTCTCGCGATTTCGGATATGCGGCTGAACCGCTTCGGCCTCCGGCTAGCACTCGGGAACCGAGAGTGCCAGGGCTGCGGCTCACCTAGTCCCGACCAAGTGCGACGTCAAGAGCCGGTTCGAGCTTTCGAGACCATTTCGTCGCATCTGCTCACGAATGCGGCATTTGCCGGAACGAGATCAGGCGGCACGTAGCCGGCGCCGTCTCTTGGAGATGGCGGCACCTGCGCAACTGCGACATGTCGGAGGCTACCCCGAAACGGGCTGAGCGTCCATTGCGGACGGGCGGGCTCGGAGCGTATCTGAGGTCCGCCCGGACGGCCGCAAACGCGAGCCGTCCATCGAACCCGCTGAAGAGTATTGAGCATGGACCGCACACAGGTCGCGATCGTGGGCGCAGGTCCGGCCGGGCTGATGCTCTCCCACCTCCTCCATCGCGCGGGCATATCGTCCGTCATCGTCGAATCCAGAACCCGCGACGTCATCGAGGCGACGATCCGGGCGGGCGTGCTGGAGCAGAACACCGTCGACCTCATGGCCGAGGCGGGCGTCGGCGAGCGCTTGAAGCGCGAGGGCTTCAACCATCACGGGTTCAACTTCCGCTTCTCGGGCGAGACGCGGCGGATCGACCTCTACGGCCTGACGGGCGGGCGCTCGGTCACGGTGTACCCGCAGCACGAGGTCCTGAAGGACCTGATCGCCGCAAGGCTGGCGGACGGGTGCGAGATCGCCTTCGCGGCGACCGACGTCGCGATCGAGGGCGTGACCACGAGCCCCGTCATGCGCTTCACGACGGCGGACGGCGTCGCGCGCGAAGTCGCGGCCGATTTCGTGGCGGGCTGCGACGGGTTCTACGGGCCGTCGCGGGCCGCGATGCCCGAGGACGAGCGGACCGATTACCTGCGCGTCTATCCGTTCGGCTGGTTCGGCATCCTGACGGAGGCGCCGCCCTCCTCGGACGAACTCATCTACGCGCGCCACGAGCGCGGTTTCGCGCTGATCTCGACGCGCTCGCCCGGCGTGCAGCGCATGTATTTCCAGTGCGACCCGACCGAGAAGGCGGAGAACTGGTCGTCCGACCGGATCTGGGAGGAGTTGCAGACCCGCGTCGAGGGCGACGGGTTCCGGCTGATCGAGGGCCCGATCTTCCAGAAGAACGTGGTGCCCATGCGCAGCTACGTGCGCGAGCCGATGCAGCACGGACGGCTCTTCATCGCGGGCGACTCGGCCCACATCGTGGTGCCGACCGGCGCCAAAGGCCTGAACCTCGCCATGGCGGACGTCTTCGTCCTCAGCCAAGCCTTCGAGCGCTACTACGACCACGGCGGCAGCGAAGGGCTCGACGGCTACTCGGAGAAGGCGCTGAAGCGCATCTGGCGCGCGCAGCACTTCTCGTGGTGGATGACC
>CAHJXE010000371.1 GCA_903644085.1 Hyphomicrobiales bacterium | reverse complement strand
CGAACCCGCGCTGCGCTACGCATTGCGCGCGGGCGCCTTGGTGTCGGTAGACACGGCAAGCCCGGTCGTTGCGCGCCACGCGCTCGGCTTGGGCGCGCCCCGTCTCGGCCAGCGACACACCCGGCATACGGCCCGTCAGGACGCGGCCGAGATGTCCGTGCGCCCCGTGGCGGACCATGATGATGGTGGTGGCGGGCATGCGCGGTCAGGCGAGCCCGGCGACGAAGGCCTCGACGCGCTCGCGCGCCTCGTTGTCGGTGAATTGCTGGGGCGGCGACTTCATGAAGTAACTCGACGGCCCGACCAGCGCCCCACCCTGCCCGCGATCCATCGCGAGTTTCGCGCAGCGCACGGCGTCGATCACGATGCCGGCGGAGTTCGGCGAATCCCAGACTTCGAGCTTCACCTCGAGGTTCAGCGGCACGCCCCCGAATGTCGTGCCCTCCAGCCGGATATGCGCCCATTTCCGGTCCTGGAGCCAGGGCACGTAGTCGCTCGGGCCGACATGGACGTCGGACGCCGGGAGCGGGATGTCGAGCTGGCTCGTAACGGCTTGCGTCTTGGAGATCTTCTTCGATTCGAGGCGGTCGCGCTCCAGCATGTTCTGGAAGTCGGAATTGCCGCCGAAATTCAGCTGGTAGGTCCGGTCGAGCCGGACCCCGCGCTCGCGAAACAGGTTCGCCAGCATGCGGTGCACGATGGTCGCGCCGACCTGGCTCTTGATGTCGTCGCCGACGATCGGCAGGTTCTTCGCCTCGAAGCGCCGCCGCCAGGCGGGGTCGGACGCGATGAAGACGGGAATACAGTTCACGAACCCGCAGCCGGCCGCGAGCGCCTGCTCGGCGTAGTACTCCGTCGCCTTCTGCGAGCCGACCGGCAGGTAGGAGACCACGATGTCGGTGCCGGATCGGCGCAGGTGGGCCGCGACGTCGACGGGCTCGGCGTCCGCCTCCGGCACGTCGTCGCGCACGTAGCGCCCGATGCCGTCGAGCGTCGGGCCGCGCTCGACCGTGACGCCGACGGGCGCGACCTGCGCGAACACCTGCGTGTTGTTCGGGCTGGCGCCGATCGCCTCCGCGACGTCGCGGCCGACCTTGTGGGAGGAGACGTCGAAGGCGGCCGAGATCTCGATGTCGGACACGTGGTAGCCGCCGAGCGAGACGTTCATGAGGCCCGGCACGGGCTCGTTCGAGTTCGCGTCGCGGTAGTAGGTGAGGCCCTGGACGAAGGAGGACGCACAGTTCCCGACGCCCACGATCCCGACCCGGAGCTTGCCGGTCAAAGCTCCGCCTCGCGCATGAAGACAGGACGACTCGATACGAACACGGGACGCGACTCGCTGGTGTGCGGCCCGGAACGCGTCATCCTGGGCCTCGGACGGGAAAAGGTACTTACGCCGATCCCGCCCGGCTTGGAAGCCGCCGCTCACGACACGGTGAAGCTTTCCCCCTGCCGGCCAGGAAACCATCGGTCCGGCGCCCCGTTCTGGGCCTCGTCTCTTCTGCTGACGAGTTGCGTATGCCAGCCACACGACGCCGAAAAGTCTCGGCAGATCCCGCCGAGACCGCCTTTCCGCGGCCGGACGGACGGTTGTGTGTACGTCTCATGACGCTGGCGCGCGAAGCCGGGCCGGCCGGGATCGTGCACGTCGCGGCGAGCGCGGGCCGGGTCGAGCGCCTGGCCGAACTGATATGGCGGCTTGCGCCGGAGATCGAGACGCTCCCGCTGCCGCCGTGGGACAGCTTTCCCTACGACCGGACCTCGCCGTCGCGGCTCGTCATGGGGATGCGCACCACCGCGCTGACGGCGCTCGCCCGACCGGGGACCCGCCCGCGCCTCGTGATCGCGACGCCCGAGGCACTGCTTCAGCGCGTGCCGCCGCGGTCGTTCTGGGAAGGCGTCACGCTGCGATGGCAGGTCGGCACGAGCCTCGACCTTTCGTCGCTCCCGGCCGGCCTCCGGCGGATCGGCTATCACGAGGACGAGCGCGTCGACGAGGCGGGCGAGTTCGCGATCCGCGGCCACGTCATCGACATCTTTCCCGCCGGCTATCGCTTGCCGGTGCGGATCGAACACGAGGACGGCCGGATCACCGGGATGGCGTCGTTCGACGCCGCGAGCCAGCGCACCTCGGACCATTTCGAGACTCTGGCGCTGGGGCCCGCCTCCGAGGCCGTCCTACCCGAGGGCGAGACGGCACCCGACCTGCCCGAGGCCGGGCTGGAGCATCGCCTGCCGGACATCGTGCAGGGCCTCGAGACGCTGTTCGACTACCTGCCCGAGGCCGCGTTCCTGGTCGAGCCGCGCGCCGAGGACCGCGCCGACGCCTTCCTGGAACAGGTCCGCGACGCCTACGAGAGCCGCGTCCGCCTCGGCGGCGGCACCGTGCATCCGCCGCGGCCGGAGCGGCTCTATCTCGACCGCGCGGAACGTGACGGGCGGCTCGCGGAGCACGCCATCACGCGATGGCTCGATGCCCCGGAGGATCTGCCCGAGGTGCCGCATTTCGCCCTGGCGGCCAAGGCCGGCGAGGCTCTGTCACGCTTCGTCAAAGACGAGGTCGACGCGGGACGCCGGGTCGTGCTCGCGGCCGGCGGCGAACGCGATCTCGCCGAGTTGTCGCGTCGGGCCTTGCGCGCCAGAACGGGGCAAGCCGTCCCGGTCGACGGTTGGGAGGCGGTCATGGCGGCGGAGCCCGGCGCGCTCCTGGCGCTCGCGGCGCCCATCGAC
>CAHJXE010000370.1 GCA_903644085.1 Hyphomicrobiales bacterium | reverse complement strand
CGAGCCCCGCGCCTTGCGGGCCGAGCGCGGGCGCGAGCAGCGACACGAGGTGGGCGATGAGCCCGATCTGCGCGAACAGTGCGAGCGCCATGCCGGCCCCGAGCGTCAGGAAGGCACGGTCGCGCCAGAGATCGCGTCTCGGCAGGGTGTCCGGGCCGAGGTCTGACGCTGCGGCGGCCGGCTCCCCGTCCGGGCTCTGCCCCATGCCATCCGGCGTCCGGGTCAGGACGCTGACGGCCAAGATCGCGACCGCGGTGACCATCGCGAGCCCGACGATCGCGGCCGCGAGCGGGAACCCGAGCCAGCCGATCAGCGCGACCCAGAGCGGCGAGAAGACGACGCCGCCGATGCTCGCTCCATTGTAGGCGGCGCTGAGCGCCGCCGGCCTGCGGCGCGCGAACCACGGCGACACGATCGCGTTCACGGCCGCGGCGCCGAGCGCCGGCCAGCCCGCTCCGGTGAGGAGCGTCGCCACGTAGAGCTGCGCGGGTATGCGGGCGAGCGACCATCCGAGCACCCCGACCGCGAGCAGGATCGCGCCGGCGAGCGTCACGGCCCGCAGGCCGAAGCGCCGGTGCAGCGCAGGCAGGTTCGCGACGACGAGCACGCCCGCCAGGAAGTGCAGCGTGACGGCGCCGGACACGAGCGCGACGGACCAGCCGCGGGCCTGGCGCACGGCCTCGAGATAGACCGGCGGACCGTAGAAGCCGACGCCCCAGCCGAACACGGCGATCACGAAGGCGGCGGCCACGACCCTCCAGCCGTAGAACGAGGGTGGCGTGCGGGTCATGCGGAGAGGTCGCGACAGGGAGAACGAAGGGTCGATCATGACGGCGTCCTGCCAGCTCTCGCGGTAGCGTCGTTACGGCCGCGGCCGAACCGACGCGGACGCGCGCGTGCTATTGGGCGTCTCGGAGGAGCCACGATGATCGGCACAGTCTCGCTCGCGCAGGTCGGCGCGCTCGTCGGCGATCCGACCCGCGCCGCCATGCTCCAGGCCCTCATTGACGGGCGCGCCCTGACGGCGGGGGAGCTCGCGGCGCTCGCGCGCGTCACGCCACAGACCGCGAGCGGACATCTCGCCCAGCTCGCGGCGTCGGCCCTCGTCGCGGTGAGCCGGCAGGGGCGGCACCGCTATCACCGGCTCGCGACCCCGCAGGTCGCCCGCATGCTGGAGAGCCTGATGCAGGTGGCGGCGGCATCCGCGCCGCCTCGCGCCCGAACCGGACCCCGCGACGAGCAGCTGCGTCTCGCCCGCACCTGCTACGACCACATCGCCGGCCGCCTCGGCGTGGCGCTCGCGGATGCCATGATGGCCCGAGGCTGGGTCGAGATCGAGGACGACGCGGCGCTGGTCACGTCTGACGGCATGGATCAGCTGGCCGCGCTTGGGATCGCGCTCGATCCGAGCTCGACGGGAAAGGTCCGCTCCGTGCCGCTGTGCCGGCCCTGCCTCGATTGGAGCGAGCGCCGCTCGCATCTCGCCGGCCGCCTCGGGGCGGCGCTCTGCACGCACGGCCTGGAGCGGAGCTGGATACGCAAGCGAGCGGGATCGCGTGCGCTCGAGGTCACGTCGGCGGGACGGCGGGCCTACCGCGACCTGTTCTGCATCGAGATCTTCGAGACGTAGCGGGTGCGGCGGTGTCGTCGACCTGGCCCGCCGACGAGCAGGCCGATGGGTCGTCGTCCCCGACATCGTCGCGTCACGTACCCGCATTTCGTCGCGCTCTTCACATCCGAGGAAGCATCGGTGAGATCCCGTCGGTGCGCTCGCGGGGAACGGACGTCATCCTCGGAGGCAGGCTCTTCGCGGCCGTCGCAGCGTGTAGGGTTATGGTCACGCCGGATCCGGACGCGAACACCCTCGACAGTTGGGAACAGGCGTGGGTCCGGCGCGATCCGGCCTATGACGGCCGTTTCTTCGTCGGCGTGCGCACGACGGGCGTCTATTGCCGCTGCGTCTGTCCTGTCCGGCTGCCGTTCCGGCGCAACGTCAACGTTCTGGCCGAGCGCCGCGGCGGCCGAGGCGGCCGGCTTCCGGCCCTGCCTGCGCTGCCGTCCCGAGACCGCGCCGTTCTGCTCGGCCTGGAAGGGGACGCTGACCACCGTCGAGCACGCCGTCCGCATGATCGTGGAGGAGGGCGTCCTCGAAGGGGAGGACGCCTCGGTCGAGCGCCTCGCGGCGAGGCTCGGCGTGACGGGCCGGCACCTGCGCCGGCTGTTCACGCGTCATTGCGGCGCCACACCCTCGGCGGTCGCCCGGACCGCACGGGTGCAGAGAGCGAAACGCCTCCTCAGCGAGACAAGCCTGCCGATGGCGGAGGTCGCCCTCCAGGCCGGGTTCGGCAACCTGCGGAGCTTCAACGCCGGCTTCGCGCAGACCTACCGACGTCCGCCGAGCGAGATCCGGCGGTCTCCCGGTGCGGCCCCGCAGCCTCCTCCATAGCGCTTGACCCCAAGCGTCAGCACGGGATACGACATTCAATATAGTGTCTGTGTCGGTAAACGGGGTTTGGTGGTGCGGGCGGGACTGACGGGCTGGGTCCAATCATGAGCGTGTCATCAGTCGAGGACAGTGCGCCCCGCGTGGACCCCAGGTACTACGCCGAGGGCGCGACCTGGGAGCACGACCTCGCGCGGCGCAACCGGAACTCGCGGGCGCTCGCCTGGATCGTCGCGGCCGTCATGACGGTCGTGGCGGTGGCCTCGCTCGGGACGTTGGCGCTGCTGGTGCCGCTGAAGACCTACGAGCCCTACATGGTG
>CAHJXE010000369.1 GCA_903644085.1 Hyphomicrobiales bacterium | reverse complement strand
CGCGAGGAGTTCACGCGCGACTACGTGTTCCCGATGTTCCGGGCGAACGCTCATTACGAGGGTCTCTACCTGCTCGGCACCTCGATCGCCCGGCCGCTCATCGCCAAGCGCCAGATCGAGATCGCCGAGCGCCTCGGGGCCGACGCGGTGTCTCATGGGGCGACCGGCAAGGGCAACGACCAGGTCCGCTTCGAACTCTCCTATTACGCGCTGAAGCCCGACATCACCATCATCGCGCCCTGGCGCGAATGGGAGCTGCGCTCCCGCGAGCAGCTGATCGAGTTCGCGCAGATGCACCAGATCCCGATCGCGAAGGACAAGCGCGGCGAGGCGCCGTTCTCGGTCGACGCGAACCTCCTCCACTCCTCCTCCGAGGGCAAGGTGCTGGAGGACCCCGCGGCGGAGGTGCCCGACTACGTGTTCTCGCGTACGATTTCTCCCGAGGAGGCACCGGACAAACCGACGGTCGTGGCGATCGGGTTCGAGCGCGGAGACCCCGTGTCGATCGACCGGGAGGCCTTGTCGCCTGCGACGCTGCTCGCGCGCCTCAACGATCTCGGCCGGGAGAACGGCATCGGCCGGCTCGATCTCGTGGAGAACCGTTTCGTCGGCATGAAGTCGCGCGGCATGTACGAGACGCCGGGCGGCACGATCTTGGCGCTCGCCCACCGGGCGATCGAGTCGATCACGCTCGACCGCGGGGCGGCGCATCTCAAGGACGAGATCATGCCGAAATACGCCGAGCTCATCTATAACGGCTTCTGGTTCTCGCCCGAGCGAGAGATGCTGCAGGCGCTGATCGACACGTCGCAGGAGCTGGTCGCCGGCGAGGTGCGTCTCAAGCTCTACAAGGGCGGCGTCCACGTGCTCGGCCGGAGTTCGCCCTACTCGCTCTACGACCAGGACCTCGTGACCTTCGAGGAGGGCGCGGTCGCCTACGATCACCGCGACGCGGCGGGCTTCATCAAGCTGAACGCGCTCAGGCTGCGGACGCTCGGACAGCGCCGGAAAAAACTCGGTCTCTGATCGGCGGTCCCGCCTTGTCGCCGCCCGATTGTGCTGCGTTGATCTCCCGTCATCCAAGACGGGTTCATGCGCCGCCCTCTCCTCCTCGTCCTCGCGACGTTTTTCCTGATCGCCGGCGCGACCGTCCTCGGCTGGCGTTATATGTCCTCGCCGACGCCGCTTCGCGTCGCGGTCGGCCCCGCGGGCAGCGAGGATGCGCGCCTGATCGCCGCTGCCGCGCAGTATCTGTCGCGTGAGCACGAGACCGTGCGGTTCAAGGTCGTCCCGACCGACGGGGAGGCGGATAGCGCCCGCGCGATCGACGAGGGAGAGGCCGATCTCGCGGTGGTGCGCACCGACGTGACGATGCCCGCCCGAGCCCAGACGGTCGTCGTCCTGCACAAGGACGCGTTCGTGCTGGTGGCACCCACCGGACGCGGGATCGACACCGTCGGCTCGCTCCGCGGCCACACGGTCGGGATCGTGAAGCGGCTCGGGGCGAACGCGAAGCTACTGGAGACGTTGCTCGCTCATTACGAGATCCCGGTGGGCGACGTGAAGACCGTGGTGATCGAGAACGCGCGCGACGTCGAGGCGGCCCTCAGGTCGAACCAGGTCGACGCGGTCCTCGCGGTGGGCTCGATCGGGGGGCGCAACGTGCTCGATACGGTGGCGTCCGCCCTGGCGGCCGGCGATGGTGCGGCCCCGGTCTTCGTGCCGATCGCCGAGTCCGACGCGATCGCGCAGCGCTCGGCAGCGCTGGAACCCTTCGAGATCCTTCGCGGCGCGTTCGGCGGGGCGAGCCCGCGCCCGGCAGACACCGTGAAGACGCTCGGAGTCAGTCATCGGCTCGTCGCAAACTCGACGATCACCGATTCGACGATCTCCGAACTGACCCGGCTCATCTTCGCGATGCGCCCCACACTTGCCTCCGACGTGCCGCTCGCGAACCGGATCGAGGCCCCGGAATCGTCGAACAGCGCCGTCCTGCCGGTCCATCCGGGCGCGCTCGCCTATTACGACGGCGAAGTCGAGACGTTCTTCGACCGCTACGACGACTTCATCTATATCGGGGCGATGCTCCTCTCCGTCGTCGCCTCCGCGGCGGCCGGGCTCGCCTCGACCGCCTCGGCCCGGCGGCGGGCGCGCACCCTGGGGCTGCTGGATCGTCTCCTGAGCATCGTGCGCCTGACCCGCAGCGCCCAGACCGACGCCGAGTTGGAGGGGCTGGAGCAGGAGACGGACGAGATCCTAGCGGTCGCGCTCGCCAAGGCCGGGACCGGCGGGCTCGACGATGCCGGCGTCTCGGCCTTCACGCTCGGGCTCGATCAGGCGCGCCATGCCATCGCGGAGCGCCGCCTCCACCTCGCGCGGGCGCCTCACATCCTGAAGGTGGCGGCCGAGTAGATGGAGCGGACGGCCGGCGCGAAGCTCCGGTTGAAGCGCGCGCGTTTCTGCACTATGTGCGTCGCACAATCGTAAAGTCCGGACGATACCGCACGGCATGCGCGTCGACCCATGAGGGTCGAGGCTGACGAGCCGGGCGCTCTCACGCGTCGAGCCTTGATCTCATGAAACTTCGCAATATCGCCATCATAGCCCACGTCGACCACGGCAAGACGACACTCGTCGACAAGCTCCTGTCGCAGTCGGGCTCGTTCCGCGACAACCAGCGCGTCGCCGAGCGCGTGATGGACTCGAACGACCTCGAGAAGGAGCGCGGCATCACGATCCTGGCCAAGGCGACCTCGGTCGTCTGGAAGGACACGCG
>CAHJXE010000368.1 GCA_903644085.1 Hyphomicrobiales bacterium | reverse complement strand
AAGCGAAGGCCCGCACGCGGGCGTGGTGGCGGCGCGCCTCCTGGCGCATGTCGTGCAGCGTCGCCACGAAGCCCGGGCCCCCTCGCCCGTTGACGACGTCCTCGCGCGTGACGCCGTGCCGTTCCAGCGCGTCCCTCGGCAGGTAGAGCCGCCCCGCGCGGGCGTGCCAGGGCAGAGCGCGCAAGAGCCCCGTGATGCCGTAGGCGAGGCCCGCATGGCCGGCCGCCTCCGCGCCGCCCGGGTCCTGCCCGCCCGCGAGGATCAGCGAGGCGAGGCGGATCAGCGCTGAGGAGGTCTCGCCGAGATAGCCTTCGAGATCGCTGAGCGAGGGCATCGGGTCGTCGTAGAGGTCGAAGACGCGCCCGTCGATCAGGTCGAGGAAGGCCGCGCGGGGCAGCTTGTAGCGCTCGATCGCGGCGTCGAGCGCGAGCGCGACCGGGTTCGCCGCGACGTCGCCCCGCGCGTCCTGCGCGATCGCGTCGCGCCACCATTGCAGGCGGATCTCGCCCGGCATCGGGTTCGTGACCGCGTCGCGCACCCGCGCGACCTCGACCGAGAAGGCGTAGAGCGCGAACAGCGCGGGCCTCGCCCCGGCTGGCGCGAACAGCGTCGCGTAATATCGGTCAGGGTCGGCCTCCCGCACGAGCGCGGCGCAATGGGCGGAGGCCGCCGCGAGGGCGTCGGGCGCGCTCACTCGACGGCGATCAGCGCGGCCCCGACACGCCGGTCCTCCGCGACGAGCACGTTGTAGGTGCGCGCCGCGGGCCCGGTCTGCATCGCGTCGAGGGAGATGCCGGCCTCGCGGAAGCGCCGGCGGATCGCCTCGGGCACGCGCGCGAGGTCCGGTCCCGTGCCGACGAGGAGGAAGTCGAGCGGGGGCGCCTCGGCGAACACGGCATCGAGATGCTCCGGCGTCAGGTCGCGCATCGCGGTCACGGGCCAGGCGCGCACGCCGGAGGGCAGCGCCAGGATCGAGCCCTTGTGGGACATCCCGGCGAAGCGGAAGCCGCCCCGGCCGTAGCTGTCCAGCATGTGGCGGCCGGGCGCGTACCCGGCGCCGAGGTCCTCTCCGGCCACTACTCGGCCGGCTGGAGGGCGGAGCCGCGGGCGGCCGCGCGGTTGCCGACCCGCATCCCGATATAGATGAGGACGGGCGAGGAGATGAAGATCGCCGAGTAGGTGCAGATGACGACGCCCGCCAGCATCACCTGCGCGAAGCCCTCGATCGCCCGGCCGCCGAACACCACCAGCGCCAGCAGCGACAGGATCGTGGCCGTCGAGGTCATGACGGTGCGCGACATGGTCGAGTTGATCGACAGGTTGAGGAGCTCGTCCGTCGGCATGGACTTGTAGCGCCGCAGGAGTTCGCGCGTGCGGTCGAACACCACCACCGTCTCGTTCAGCGAGTAGCCGACGATCGTCAGGATCGCGGCGATCGAGGTCATGTTGAACTCGTGGCGCGTGATGACGAAGAACCCGATCGTCAAGACGATGTCGTGCAGCGTCCCGATGATCGCCCCGATCGCGAGCTCGCGCTCGAAGCGGAACCACAGATAGGCGAGCACCGCGAAGACGGAGAGCACGATGCCGATCGTGCCCGATTGCACGAGCTCGCCCGAGACGCGCGGCCCCACCGTCTCGACGCGCTGGAAATCGTAGTCGCTCCCGAAAGCCGCGCGGGCGCGCTCCACGACGACGCCCTGCGCGGCCTCGCCGCCCGGCTGGATCGGGAAGCGCAGCGACATGCCGCCCTGGTTGCCGAACTCCTGCACCTCGACGTCGCCGAAGCCGAACCCGTTCGCGACGCCGCGCACCGTGGAGCTGTCGGTATGGCCGCCCTTCGCGGCGATCTCGATGAGGGTGCCGCCCTTGAAGTCGATGCCGAAATTCAGCCCGATGAGCACGAACACGACCGCCGTCAGGACAGACAACGTGGCGGAGAACGGGAAGGTGATGTGCCGGAACCGCATGAAATCGAAGCGGGTGTCGTCCGGCCAGAGGCGGAGGAGGCGCACGGGCGTCAGGTCCTAGAAGGGGAGCGCTTTGGGGCGCGCGTAGGCGTACCAGAGGGCGATCATCATGCGCGTCATGGTGACGGCGGTGATGACGGTCGTCAGGATGCCGAGAATGAACACGACCGCGAAGCCCCGCACAGGCCCGGAGCCGAGGAAGAACAGGATCAGCGCGGCGATCGCCATCGTGGAGTTCGAATCGATGATCGTCGCGAAGGCGCGCTCGAACCCGGCCTGGATCGCCGAGACGAGCGAGCGGCCGGCCTTCGCCTCCTCGCGGATGCGCTCGTAGATCAGCACGTTCGAATCGACCGCGGTGCCGATCGTCAGCACGATGCCCGCGATGCCGGGCAGCGTCAGCGTCGCCTCCAGGATCGACATCAGGCCGAAGATCAGCCCCACATGAATGAGGAGCGCGATGTTCGCGAAGAAGCCGAACACGCCGTAGGTGGCGAACATGAAGATCACCACGAAGCCCGCCGCCACGTAGGTCGCGAGCTTGCCGGCCTCGATCGAGTCGCGCCCGAGGCCCGGCCCGACGGTGCGCCGCTCCACGATGGTGAGCTTCGCCGGGAGCGCGCCCGAGCGCAGCAGGACGGAGAGGTCGTTCGCCTGCTGGACCGTGAAGCGGCCGGAGATCTGCCCCTGCCCACCGGTGATCGGCTGCAGGATGCGCGGCGCGGAGATCACCTCCTGGTCGAGCACGATCGCGAGCGGGCGGCCGACATTCTGCGTCGTCGCCTCGCCGAAGCGGGACGCGCCGCGCAGGTTGAAGCGGAAGTTGACGATCGGCTCGTTCGTGCGGCTGTCGAAGCCCG
>CAHJXE010000367.1 GCA_903644085.1 Hyphomicrobiales bacterium | reverse complement strand
GTAGCCGTGGATGCCGGGCCGTATTTCCGCCCGCTGGAAGATTTCGCCTCCGACGAGAACTCGCAGTCCAAGCTCTACTGGATGGACGAGCGCATCTGCGACGGCGAGAACCCGCTCCAGATGGGTTCGAACAACTCGGGCAAGGCGGTCGGCGGGTCGACCGTCCACTTCGCGATGGTGTCGCTCCGTTTCCGGCCCGAATGGTTCAAGTCGCGCACGCTGCTCGGCTACGGCGCCGACTGGCCGCTCGATTGGCGGGAGATGTGGGGCTATTACGAACAGGTCGAGCAGGCGCTGAAGATCGCCGGCCCGGTCTCCTATCCATGGGGGCCGAAGCGGCCGCGCTATCCCTACCGCGCCCACCAGATGAACGCCGCCGCCCGCGTGCTGGCGCAAGGCTGCGAGGCGCTCGGCTATGGCTGGAGCGAGACGCCGCTCGCAACCGTGTCGGCGCCGCGCGGCGAGAGTCCTCCCTGCGTCTATCGCGGCTTCTGCACGCTCGGCTGCTCCACCAACGCCAAGCAGAGCGCGCTCAACGTGTGGCTGCCGCGCGCGCTCGCGGCCGGGGCCGAGATCCGCGACCTCGCGACGGTCGGGCGGATCGAGACGGATGCGCGAGGCCTCGCGACGGGCGTCGCCTACCACCGCGAGGGCCGCTGGCGCTTCCAGCGGGCGCGTAACGTCGTGGTGGCGGGCTACGCGATCGAGACGCCGCGCCTGCTGCTGCTCTCCGCCAACGCGCGCTACCCGAACGGGCTCGCGAACTCGTCCGGCCTCGTCGGCCGCTACCTGACCGTCCAGGGCAACCAGGCTGTCTGGGGCGTGATGGACGAGGAGATCCGCAGCTACAAGGCGCCGCCCTCGCTCGCCGTCACCGAGCACTGGAATTACGAGGACCGCGGCAAGGACTTCCACGGTGGCTACAGCTACATGAGCCAGGGTCCGCTCCCGACCCTGTGGGGCGCGACGCAGGCCGGCGCGAGAGGCCTGTGGGGCGACGAGCTCATCGCCGAGATGCAGCGCTACAACCACTCCGTCGGCCTGAAGGTCGTCTCCGAGTACATGCCCCAGGAGCGCAACGGCGTGACCCTGGCCGAGGAGCGGGACGCGCTGGGCCTGCCCGTCGCGCGCGTGACCTATTCCTGGTGCGACAACGACAAGGCGCTGAACCGGCACGCGCTCGCCTTCATGCGCCAGGCGCTCGAGGCCGCGGGCGGCCGGGAGATCTGGGACCAGAGCGACGACACCTGCCACCTCAACGGCACCTGCCGCATGGGGGCCGACCCGCGATCGAGCGTCGTCGACGCAGATTGCCGGTCCTGGGACATTCCCAACCTGTGGATCTGCGACGGCTCGGTGTTCCCGACGGTGGGCGGCGTGAACCCGTCGCTGACGATCCAGGCGATCGCCTGCCGCACCGTGGACCGGATCTCGGCTTTGGCGGCACGGGGTGAGTTGTGAGACATGGCTGATCACGCGCCCGCACCAGCCCTCTCCGGCCGCTCGGATCAGGCCTACGGGCGCATGCCGCACGGCCGGCACCGGCTGTTGAAGCACGCGCTCAACCTCGACGACATCCAGCGTCTCGCGAACCCCCGCCTGCCCCATGCCGTCTACGGCTACGTGGCGAACGGCGTGGAGGCGGGCGTCGCGCGCGACCACAACCGGACATCGTTCCAGGGCTGGCGCATGGTGACGCGCGTGCTGCGCGACGTCTCCGAGCGCTCGCAGGCGACGACCCTGTTCGGGCGCCGCTACGCCGCCCCGTTCGGGATCGCCCCCATGGGGGCGGCGGCCGTCGTCGCCTACGACGCGGACAACCGCATGGCGCGTGCGGCACGCGCGGCCGACATCCCGTTCGTCCTCAGCGCGAACTCGATCACCCCGATGGAGGAGCTGGCGGCGAACAATCCGGACGCGTGGTTCGCGTCCTACCAGTCGCCCGAGCCGGACAAGGTCGAGCGCATGATCGAGCGCGTCGCGGCTGCCGGGATCAAGGTCTACGTGATCACGGTCGACGTGCCGGTCGGGTCGAACCGCGAGGACGACCGGCGCGCGGGCTACAGCATGCCGCTCCGGCCGACGCCGCGCCTGACCTGGGACGGTCTGACCCATCCGGGCTGGCTCGCCGGGACGGCGCTTCGCACGCTCCTCAAGCGGGGCGTCCCGGAGATCTCGAACCTGGAGGCGCGCGGCGGCGTCAACCTGTTCTCGCGCGAGGTCGCGGGCATCGCGGGCCACAGCGACTTCACGTGGCGCGCCGTCGAGCACATCCGGCGGCTGTGGAAAGGGCCGCTCGTCATCAAGGGGCTGCTGTCGCGGGAGGACGCGAAGATCGCGCGAGAGAGCGGAGCGGACGGGATCGTCGTGTCGAACCACGGCGGACGCCAGCTCGACGCCGCGGTCTCGCCGCTGGAGGTGCTGCCGGAGATCAAGGCCGAAAGCCGCGACATGGCGGTCATGATCGATAGCGGGTTCCGCCGCGGGACGGACGTCCTGAAGGCGCTGGCGCTCGGGGCCGACTTCGTCCTCGTCGGCCGTCCCTTCCTGTTCGCCTCGGCGCTCGCCGGACAGGCGGGCGTCGAGCACGCGATCTCGCTGCTCTCGAAGGAGATCGACATCGATCTCGCCCTGCTCGGTCTCACGCAGGCGAGCGACGCGGGACCGGATCTGCTGCGACGCGCGTAGTCCGTCAACGCCCGACGAGACGGGGCAGCACATCCGCGAAGGTCATCCCGAACAGGATGACGAGCCAGAACAGCCCGGCACTCGCGGTCAGTCGCACGAGCACGCTGGAGCCGCGCAGCTGCATGAAGAGCACCAGGACGAGG
>CAHJXE010000366.1 GCA_903644085.1 Hyphomicrobiales bacterium | reverse complement strand
CGGCGCGCCCTCGCGGGTCCGCATCACGATGCCGGCCGCCGCGAGCGGCAGCCCGGACGGCATCAGGACTCGTAGCCGGCCCGGGTCAGCCGGATCTGGCTGACGAACCCCGTCTCCGGGTCCGTCCAGGAGCCGAGGTCGAGCCGGCCCGACACGGTCGTGCTCGCGCCGGCCGGCGCGAGCGCCGCCTGCGCCCGCAGGTACACGACCACGATGTCGAGCGGCCAATCCGCGTCAGACTGGCAGAACGGGCAGATCGCGAGCGGCTCGCGGGTGAGCACGAAGAACGTGCTCTCCGCCCTGAGAGGGGGCGCCATGTACCCGGCGAGCGTGACGTCGCGGCCCTTCAGCGCCACGATGCGGTCGTCGAACGCGAGGCCGAGGACGCCGAAGCTCTTGTAGAGCCCCTCGAAGGTGATGCGCTCGGGCGAGGCGGCGGCAGGTCGTGCCGAGGCGGCGAGCGCCGGCATCGCGAGCGCGCCGACGAGCGCGCGGCGGCGACTGATCATCGACGCGCCATCCATGCGCTCCTCCCTCACGGCCGCGGCGCGAGGCCGAGCGCGGTCGTCATGATGCGGAACACGCGCGTGTTGTCCATGCGCCCGTGGAACAGTTCCGCCCCCGGCCCCATCGCGGTCAGGACCACGTCGTCTGCCGCATGGACGCCCTGGCTGACGTCGAGCCCGAGATTGCCCTGCCGCTTCACCGCCATCGGGGAGGTGCAGTTGCGCTCGTTCGCCGCGTAGACGTTGCGCTGGCCGGGCGCCGGCACGGCCGGCACGTTCTCACCCGCCAGGTAGGGCTTGCCGGTGTCGCAATAGTCCGGGTAGGCGCCGAACACGAAGGCGAGCCGCTTCGAAACGTCGACCGTCGGCGGATAGCCGCTGGCATCGGCCGGCGGGTAGTTCGGGAACCCGGCCTCGGCATAGACGCCGAGCTTGTCGCGCAGGAGGTCGCCCGGCCGGGCGTCGTCGTAGGTGCCGACGACCGAGACCGGGTGCGAGTGGTCGCCCACCACCATGATCAGCGTGTCGTCGTGGGTCCCCGCGAAGTCCTTGGCGACCTTCACGGCGTCGTCGAGCATGATCGTGTCGTAGATCGCCCGCTCGGGATCGAGCGAGTGGCTGTACTTGTCGATGCGCCCGGACTCGACCATCAGCACGAAGCCGTTCGGGTCACGCGACAGGATGTCGAGCGCGGCCCTGGTCTCCTCCGCGACGTCCGGCTGGTCCGGGAAGCGGTCGACGGAGCCCTTCTTCAGGAACTTGAGGTCGAGCGCGCCATCCACGTTTCCCGTGTTGAACAGGCCGAGCAGCTTCGTGGTCGCGGGGTCGGCGGCGGCCGCCTTCATCTCGGTCGCCGTCGGGGCGAAGCGGTAGCCGGCCTCGCCGAACTTCGCCACGAAGTTCTGCTCGTCCGTACGCTTCGAGCCCAGCGTCGATCTCGGCAGGAAGTTCGGCGAGCCGCCCCCCATGATGATGTCCGGCCGCACGGCGTAGAACATCTCCACGATGTCGTTGAAGTCGGAGCGGCGGCGTGTATGCGACACCATGCCGGCCGGGGTCGCGTCCTCGATCTCGGTGTTCGTCACGACGCCGAGCGCCAGCGCACCGCCGGCCCGTCGCTTCACGAGTTCGCCGATCGTCTCGACCTTGGGGTGGTCGAGCGTGATCTTGTTCTGCGCGCAGTAGACGCCGAGGGCGTTGACGCAGGTCTTGTGTCCCGTCGTGTAGGCGGACATCGCGTTCGCCGAATCCGTCACGATCGAGTCCGTGCCGGATGTCGAGATCAGCGCCATGTGGGGCATGTCGTCGATCGCGAGCTCGCCGCCGTAGCGGCCCTCGCGCATGCCCTTCGACAGGATGCGCGCCGCGGTGCGGTGGGCGACCGACAGCCCGTCGCCGATGAACAGGATGACGTTCCTCGCACGACGCTCGGGCGTGCCGAACACCTCCCAGCCGACCTTGGCCGTGCGCCCTCCCCCCGTCGCCTCGACCGTGTAGGCGCCGGGCGTCGCGAGGCTCGCGCCCCGGATCCAGACAGCGGACCGGTCCGCCCCGTCCTCGCGCCGCACGAACACCGCGTCCTTGCCGAGCACGGATGCCGGCGAAGCGCCGTTGATCGTCACCGTGACGTCGCCCTCGGCCGGCGCGCCCGGAAACTCGACCTTCAGGTCGAACCGCGACCCGGCCAGGATCTCGGCCCGGTCCAGCGGATAGATCGTCTGAGCCCGAAGCGGGGACGAGGCCAACACGGCCAGGAGTGCGGCCGAGATCCTGAGGCGCACGTTCATCGGGTCCTGCCTGTCATAGCCGATCTGTACCACGTTAAGCGCCGTTTACGACTGTTCCGAGACACGATCGGAACGTCGGGAACCGTCCCGGCCGGCGATCTCCCAAGGTCGCATCCGGTGATCGTGTCCCGGGTACGACACGAGGATACGCGGCTCGAGGGCTTAGACCGTCTCGCCCGCCATGAACGCTTCCACCCGCTCGCGCCGCGGCATCGGCGCGACGGCGCCGTGGCCGAGAGTCTTCAGCGCGGCCGCGGCATTGCCGTAGGCGGCGGCCGCGAACGGGTCGCGCGTGCGCAGCCATTCCGTCAGGAACGCGCCGCCGAACGTGTCGCCCGCGCCGCTCGCGTCCACGGCCTCGACCCGACGCGTCGGCAGGACGTGGCGCTCGCCCGGCGTCGCGACCAGCACCCCGTCTCGGCCGAGCGTGATCGCGACGATCTTCGGGCCGAGCCCGAGATAGAAGCTCGCGATCTCGTTCGGCGTGTCCAGCCCCGTGAGCTGGCGCGCGTCGTCGAGCCCTGGCCGCGCCACGTCCGAC
>CAHJXE010000365.1 GCA_903644085.1 Hyphomicrobiales bacterium | reverse complement strand
GCCCGGATGGGAGAGGCGGCCCGTACGCGCGTGCTCGACGGCTTCACCGAGCGCCACGTGATGGACGGCGTGACGGCGCTCTGGCGCGCGATGCTGTCCGGCCGGCCCGATCGGTCCGGCCGGCCCGGTCGTTCCGGCCGGCCCGGTCGTTAGGCCGTTAGAGCGCCTCGCCAGTACTCGGCGAGTGCTTCCGTCAGGTCCGCGCGGAAATCCGGGCGCAGCGATCCGAAAGCCGGTTCGGCTTCGATGGCCGTCGGTCCCTCGTATGGACGCGCGGCCTGCCACAGCCCGCGCGTCAGCGCGAAGCTCCGCAGCAGGAGAGGAATGCCGCGGCCCGGCGCCAGGCGCAGCGCTCCTTCGACCGCGTCGGCGGTCCGGGTGAGCAGGGCCACGAAGTCGAGCTTGAACGCGCGCAACTTGTCGGGGCCGAGATTCGCCTCGAGCACCCCGTAGGCGAGCGCGTCGAGGTGCAGCAGTTCCGGATGCGCGTGCAGGTGCTCGACATACATCGCGAGAAACGCCGCGACCTTGTCACGGCGCCGTCCACCCGTCTCCCGAAACACGGCCGAGATGCCGCCGAGCAGCGTGTCCAGGCTCTCCAGAAGGAGCGCCACGAAGATCTCCTCCTTGGTCCGGAAGTAGAGATAGACCGTGCCCTTCGCGAGACCGGCCGCGGCCGCGATCTCGGCCGCGGAGGGCAGGCTCCCGTCGCCCGCGTTGAAGAGGGTGCGCGCCGCCGCCAGGATGGTGTCGCGTCGCGCACGCTTGTCGTCCGCCGCGATCGCGTGCCGGGCCATGGTGCCCGATCAGCCCTTCGACATGCGGAGCACCGTCTTCGCGGCCGCGTGGCGGGACATGAGGCGGTTCGAGAACGCCATGACCTTGTTCAGTTGGCCCGCGATGACGCTCGACTTGCCGGCGAACATCGCGTCGAGCCCGATGGCCGCGACCCGCGCGGGCGGTAGCATGGTGGAGCGCATCGAGGAGTTCGTCTCGTAGCCCGAGACCGCGTTGAACTCCGTATCCATCAGCCCCGGCGACAGCACCGTCACGCCAACCTTGGGGGCGAGTTCCACGTTCAGCGACTCGCCGAAGGACAGCACGTAGGCCTTGGCGGCCCCGTAGGCGCCGAGGAGCGGCGTCGGCTGGTGGGCCGCCATGCTGGCGACGAGCAGGATCTGTCCGCCGCCGCGCTCCGCCATGCGGCGGCCGAAGACGTGCGTGAGTTCCGTCAGCGTCACGATGTCGAGTTGCAGCATCTCGCGCAGGCGCTTCGGGTCATGCGCGAGGAACTCGCCGCTGAGCCCGAATCCCGCATTGTTGACGAGGATGTCGGGCTCGATCCCGCGATCGCCGAGGCGACGCTGGAGCGCGGCGGCGCTGTCCGGCTCGGACAGGTCGATCGCCTCCACCACGACTTCGACGCCGTGACTTTCCTGAAGTCGGGCGGCGAGATCCTGCATCGGTCCCTCGCGCCGCGCCGCCAGGACGAGGTTGATCCGCTTCGCGGCGAGCGCCATCGCGAATTCCACACCGAGGCCGCTCGACGCGCCCGTGACCAGGGCCCACTTCATGTCCTGCTTGACCATGACGATCCTCCAAATGACTGACGGTCATATGTTATGACCGTCAGTCATTTGCAAGACGCGCGACCTTGCGGGCATCGGCGTCAGGTGATCGCCTCCACGATGCCGCCCTCGACGCGCAGGGCCGCGCCCGTCGTGGCGGAAGCCTCGCGCGAGCACGCGTAGACGATCATGTTCGCGACCTCGCGCGAGCTCGCGACGCGGCCGATGATCGAGGTCGCGCGCTTGGCGTGCACGAAGCGCCGGCCGGCTTCCTCGACCGAGACGCCCTGCTCCTTGGCGGACGCGTCCAGCATGCCCTCGACGCCCCGCGTCATGGTGGGGCCGGGCAGGACCGCGTTGACCGTGACGCCCGTGCCGGCCGCGAGCTTCGCGAGGCCGCGCGAGATGCCGAGCACGGCGGTCTTGGTGAAGCCGTAATGGAGCATGTCGGGCGGAATGTTGACGCCGGACTCGGAGGACAGGAAGACGATCCGGCCCCAGTTCCTGTCCATCATGCCGCGCAGGTAATGTCGCGACAGGCGCACGCCCGACATCACGTTCGTGTCGAAGAATCGCTGCCAGTCCGCGTCCGGCGTGTCGAAGAACGGCTTCGCTTCGAAGATGCCCGTGTTGTTGACCAGGATCTCGACGCTCGGCACGGCGCGGATCAGCGTCTCGCACCCGGCCTCTCCCGAGACGTCGGCCGCCACGCCGTCAACGATCGCGCCCGGCACCGCGCGTTTCAGCTCCGCGACGCTCCGCTCCACGCTATCCGCCTGCCGGCCGTTGACCACCACGCGGGCGCCCGCTTCCGCCAAGCCGAGCGCCGCCGCGAAGCCGATCCCGGCGGTCGAGCCGGTCACGAGGGCGGTGGTGCCTGAGAGATCGATGCGCATGAGGTCCCCTTGGGATGAGCGTAGCGCTCACGCGAGCCGAACGGGCGCGGCGCGAGGGGAGTTCCCCGTCCGCCCTCAGCGCGTGGTGAAGCGGATGGGGATCGTGAAGGTGAAGGTCGCGCCCGGCACGTCCGCCGGGGCGGGCGGCAGGCTCGCGCGCCGCACGAGCGCCACCGCTTCCTGGTCGAGGCTGCCGTTGCCGGCGCTCCCCGCGAGGCTCGCGGAGAGGAGGCGTCCGCCGCGGTCGATGGAGAAGCGCACGGAGGCCGAACCCGTGTCGCTCTGCGGCCGCTTGGCGCGGTTCAGCGCCGCGACGAGCGCGCCTTGCCAGGACGAGCGGCTCGCGGCCGACGCGCCGCTCGACAAGGACGCGACCGCGGCAGAGTTACGG
>CAHJXE010000364.1 GCA_903644085.1 Hyphomicrobiales bacterium | reverse complement strand
TGCGCTCGGGCAACCCCGCGGCGGGTAACCCCGCGGCGGGCGGACGCCAAGCGAGCGTCGCCGCGATGGGCGGCGCGGACGCGACTGCGGATTATGCCGCCGCCCAGGGGCTGATCGCACAACGCCAGTACGATCAGGCCGAGATGGCGCTGCGGCGCTTCATCCAGTCCCATCCGCGCGACAAGCTCGTCCCGGACGCGACCTACTTCCTGGGCGAGAGCTACCTCCAGCGCAGCCGTTTCCGCGAGGCGGCCGAGCAGTTCCTGAAGGTCTCGACCGACTATACCCGCGCCGTGAAGGCGCCGGACGCCCTCTACAAGCTCGGTATGTCGCTGGCCGCGCTCGGGGCGAAGGACCAGGCCTGCGCGACTTTCGCGGAACTCGACCGTAAGTACCCGACGGCGTCGCCCAGCGTGAAACAGGCGGTCGACCGCGAGCAGAAGAAGACGCGCTGTCCGACGTGAGCCGCGCGCGCCCGGACGCAATCATGACGGACGCGGCTTTCGACCGTGCTTTCGCGGGACTGGAGCGATCGGGCGCGATCCTCGCAGCCGTGTCGGGTGGGCCCGATTCGACGGCCCTCATGTACGCCCTCGCATCGTGGCGGGATCGCATCGGCAACGCCCCCAGGATCGAGATCGCGACAGTCGATCACGACCTGCGGCAAGGCTCCCGACCCGAGGCGGAGGCGGTGGCCGCCGCGGCGGAGCGGCTCGGCCTGCCGCACCATCTCCTCGTCTGGACGGAGCGCCGTCCTCAACGCGTGTCGCAAGCGGCCGCGCGCGCGGCCCGCTATCGCCTGCTCGCCGGCCTCGCCCGCCAGGTCGGCGCACGTGACCTCGTGACCGCCCACACGCTCGACGATCAAGCCGAGACGCTGCTCATGCGGATGGCAGCCGGGTCTGGGCTCGGCGGGCTGGCCGGCATGCGGCGCGTCATCGTGCGAGCTGGAGGCCGGCATGTCAGGCCCTTTCTGGACGTGCCGAAGCGGGCACTCGTCGAGGTCTGCTATCGTCACGGCTGGGCGTTCTCGACCGATCCGTCCAATGCCGATTCGCGCTACACGCGGACGCGCTGGCGCTCTCTGATGCCCGACCTTGCGGCGGAAGGCCTCGATGCGCGTCGGCTGGCGAGGCTAGCGGAGCGCATGGCGCGGGCCGACGCGGCGCTCGCCGACGTGGCTCGCGCGGCGCTCGCATCGTCGCGGCTGGGACCGGCGCAGATCGATCTTCACCGACTCATGGACGAGACGGCCGAGATCGGCTTGCGTGCGCTCCAGAGCCTTCTCGTCGATAGGGGAGTCGATCTCGCGCGCATGCGGCTCGATCGACTGGAGATGTGTTTCGAGACGCTGGCCGAAGCCGCCCGCACGGGCCTCGCCGGACGCCGGACGCTGTGCGGCTTCGTCCTGACGCTCGATCGGGAAGGGCGTCTCTCGGTCGTGGCCGAACCACCGCGACGACGCGGGCGCGGGCGCTCGCCAACCGAGATCGCCGCAGGGGCGCCGCATTCACTTGGCAACGTCTGTGTGCGTGCCTAGATTGTTCTCATCGTGCTGGGCGCCCCGCCGAAACCGCCGATGCCGGGATTGACCCGCTGAGATGAATCCGAACTTCAGAAATTTCGCCCTCTGGGTGATCATTTTCCTGCTGGTCCTCGCCCTCGTGACGCTGTTCCAGAATCCCGGGCACCGCTCGGGCGGAAGCGACATCGCGTACAGCCAGCTCCTCGGCGACGCCGATAGCGGACGCGTGACCAGCGTCGTGATTGCCGGACAGGAGATTACGGGCACCTACTCGGATGGCCGTACGTTCACGACATACGCGCCCTTCGATCCAGCGCTTGTGACCAAGCTCCAGCAGAAGGGCGTGCAGATCACCGCGCGTCCGCCACAGGATTCGACGCCCTGGTTCATCGCTCTCCTGGTGAACTGGTTGCCGATCATCGTGTTCATCGGCGCGTGGATCTTCTTGTCGCGTCAGATGCAGTCCGGGGCCGGGCGTGCGATGGGCTTCGGTAAGTCGAAGGCGAAGCTTCTGACGGAGGCTCACGGTCGCGTCACGTTCGAGGACGTGGCAGGCGTCGACGAGGCCAAGGAAGATCTCCAGGAGATCGTCGAGTTTCTGCGCGACCCGCAGAAGTTCCAGCGGCTCGGCGGTCGCATCCCGCGCGGCTGCCTGCTCGTCGGTCCGCCAGGAACGGGTAAGACGCTGATCGCGCGAGCCGTCGCCGGCGAGGCGAACGTGCCGTTCTTCACGATCTCCGGATCGGACTTCGTCGAGATGTTCGTCGGCGTCGGTGCGAGCCGGGTCCGCGACATGTTCGACCAGGCCAAGAAGAACGCGCCCTGCATCATCTTCATCGACGAGATCGACGCAGTCGGCCGGCATCGGGGCGCAGGCCTCGGCGGCGGTAACGACGAGCGCGAGCAGACCCTGAACCAGCTCCTGGTCGAGATGGACGGATTCGAGGCGAACGAGGGCGTGATCATTATCGCGGCCACCAACCGTCCCGACGTCCTCGATCCCGCGCTGCTGCGTCCGGGCCGTTTCGACCGCTCGATCGTGGTGCCGAACCCGGACGTCGTCGGTCGCGAGCGCATTTTGCGCGTCCACGTCCGCAAGGTGCCGCTGGCGCCTGACGTCGACCTGAAGGTCATCGCGCGCGGCACTCCGGGCTTTTCCGGCGCCGACCTCATGAACCTCGTCAACGAGAGCGCCTTGCTCGCAGCTCGCCGTGGCAAGCGCATCGTCACCATGCATGAGTTCGAGGACGCCAAGGACAAGGTCATGATGGGAGCGGAGCGCCGCACCCTCGTGATGACAGAGGACGAGAAGCGCCTGACGGCTTATCACGAGGCGGGTCATGCGATCGTGGCTCTGAAC
>CAHJXE010000363.1 GCA_903644085.1 Hyphomicrobiales bacterium | reverse complement strand
GAGCGGATCGTCGCGGTGCTCGGACCGACGATCGGGCGCGACGCCTACGAGGTGGGGCCGGAATTCGCGGAGCGATTTCGCCAGGACGACGAGGCGAATTCGCGCTTCTTCACGGCGAGTTCGCGACCCGACCACGCGACCTTCGACCTGCCGGCCTACATCCTGGCGCGGCTCGCCGAGGCCGGGATCGGCGAGGCGGCGGATCTCGGGTCGTGCACCTACCAGGACCCCGAACGGTTCTACAGCTACCGGCGCACGACCCATCGCGGCGAGCCGGATTACGGCCGGCTGATCTCCGCGATCTCGCTCTCGCATTAAGCATGCGACCACGCGGTTCGGGATCGCGCCACGGTCGGACAAGAAAAAGCCAAGCTTCGATGAAACCGCAAGCGTGACCATTCGTTAGAGGATCATACAACCGGCTCACGGAGCCGACCCTCGAACTCGGATGACTTGCCATGCGCACGACGGTTCTCGCGCTCGCCGGATTGGCGGCCTTCGCCCTCGCACAGCCCGCCTCGGCCCAGGTCCGCAACTGGGACCCGATGAACAGCGGCGGCGACATGCAGTATCTCGGCGATGACGGCCGCGCCGAGCAGGCGCCGATCCCGCGTCAGCTCGTCGAGTTCTCGTCCCAGTACGCGACGGGCACGATCGTGATCTCCACCTCCGAGCGCCGCCTCTACTTCGTGACCGCGCCCGGCGAGGCGATCGAGTACGGCGTCGGCGTCGGCCGTCCGGGCTTCTCCTGGTCCGGCATCCAGAAGGTCTCGGCCAAGCGCGAGTGGCCGGGCTGGACGCCGCCCGCCGCCATGCTGAAGCGCCGCCCCGACCTGCCGCGCTACATGTCGGGCGGCGTCGACAACCCGCTGGGCGCCCGCGCGATGTATCTCGGCTCGTCCGAGTACCGCATCCACGGCTCAAACGAGCCCGACACGATCGGCCAGGCGGTCTCGTCCGGCTGCATCCGGATGACGAACGAGGACGTGACCGATCTCTACGAGCGGGTAAAGGTCGGCGCGCGGGTCGTGGTCCTCAACTGATCTCGCTCGGCTGATCTCGACGATCTCGCAAGGGGCCTCGGCGCGACAACGCCGGGGCCCTCCTCGTTGGTGCTTCAGGATACCCTCGGACGAAATCCCGCCGTGATCTTGCCGCAAGGGGTCCGGCGCGCGTAAGGCGCACGGACGCTTCCCCTACGCTTCTCGTGGCAGGCACGGCATGGCTTTCTCGCTCCTCAACGTCGACGCGATCCGCAACGCGGACGTCCAGCGCGACCCCTACGACTACATGCTGGGATCGAGCTTCCTGCGCGCCGACGCGATCGAGGACCTCCGGCGCGACTTCCCGGCGATCGACAAGCCCGGCTACCTGACGGTCGGCGAGGTGCAGCTCAAGGGCCGCTTCAAGACCCTCGTCGAGGAGCTCGAGAGTCCCGAACTGACCGAGGTGCTGTCGACACGGTTCGGGCAGGACCTCAGCCCCTATCCGCGCCTCACGACCATCATGAAGCGCAGCCAGCCGAAATACGGCGCGATCCACACCGACGGCCCGTCAAAGGTGATGACGATGCTCGTCTACATGAACGATAGCTGGGAGGTCGGCGACAGCGGGCGGCTGCGCGTCCTCTACGACGGCGACCATTTCGAGCCCTACAAGGTCGAGGTCCCGCCCACGATGGGGACGGTCTTCGCGTTCCTGCGCGGCGACAGGTCCTGGCACGGGCACCGCCCCTTCGCGGGAGAGCGCAAGGTCGTGCAGATCGCCTGGATCCGGGACGCCGAGGAACTCGCCCGCAAGCAGAAGCGCAACCGAACCGCGCAATGGCTGAAGGGCATCTTCGGGCGTTGAGCGCGAGCCCCCGCCGGGACGCCTGACCCCGAATGGATCCGGTCCGCCGGCTCGATCCCGTGCTGGTCGACCGCATCGCGGCGGGCGAGGTGGTCGAGCGGCCGGCGGCGGTCGTCAAGGAACTCGTCGAGAACGCGATCGACGCCGGTGCGCGCGCGATCGAGGTCACGCTCGAGGCCGGCGGACGCCGCCTCATCAGGGTCGTCGACGACGGACACGGCATGGACCCGGGCGACCTCGACCTCGCGGTCGAGCGCCACGCCTCCTCCAAGCTCGCGGACGGCGACCTGTCGAACATCCGCACATTGGGCTTCCGCGGCGAGGCCCTGCCCTCGATCGGCGCGGTCGCGCATCTCGCGATCACCACCCGTCGGGTGGGTGCCGGGAACGGCTCGACGATCCTCGTCGAGGCGGGACGCAAGGGCTCGGTGCGGCCGGCCGCGACCGCCGACGGCACCCGCATCGAGGTGCGCGACCTCTTCGCCGCGACCCCGGCCCGGCTCAAGTTCCTGAAGTCCGACCGCTCCGAGGCTTTGGCCTCGGCCGAGATCCTGCGCCGTCTGGCGCTCGCGCATCCGGGCCTGCGGCTCGCGCTCAGGGGCGATCACGTGTCCGACCTCGCCTACCCGCCCGAGCCCGAGGGCGAGGACGGGTTCCTGGCGCGCGCCGCGCGGGTCCTCGGTGCCGAGTTCTCCCCGAACGCGGTCCGGGTCGAGGCGGCGCGCGAGGGCTTCGCGCTGTCGGGCTTCGTCGGCCTGCCGACCTTCCACCGGGGCGCGTCGACCCACGTGCACGTCGTGGTGAACGGCCGCCCGGTGCGCGACAAGCTGCTGCTCGGCGCGGTGCGCGGTGCCTACGCGGACACGATGGCGGGCGACCGCCACCCGGTGCTGGCGCTGCGCGTCGCGTGCGACCCGGCGATCGTCGACGTCAACGTGCACCCGGCGAAGACGGAGGTGCGCTTCCGCGATCCCGGCCTGGTGCGCGCGCTCGTGGTCTCGGCCATCCGCGACGCGCTCGGCCGCGCCGGGCACCGCGCGG
>CAHJXE010000362.1 GCA_903644085.1 Hyphomicrobiales bacterium | reverse complement strand
CTCATTCTTCGAGCGCGTGAGGTCGACGTGAAGGAAGGCATGACCGACGCGGATTCGGGCTCGAACCCGATCGACGACGGGTCGACCGACGTCTTGACCGACGCGCCGGGCGACTCGACCGAGGACCAGATCCGCGAGTTCATCGCCGGACTGAACGACGACGAGCGGCATGACCTCGTGGCGATCACCTGGATCGGGCGTGGCGACTTTGAGGCCGAGGACTGGTCGGAGGCGCTGAGCACCGCGCGGGATCGGGAACAGGGCTCGACCGCGGATTACCTCCTGGGCATCCCCAATCTCGGCGATCTGCTCGATGAGGGGTTGGCGTCCCTCGGCCGCAGTTGTGCTTGAAGGATCGGTCTGATCACGGCAGGTCGCACAGGGCTGGTATGCACACGCGTGATATCTGCGGCACATAGATTGCGCGTAACTTCGCGATGATCACCGACACGACACCGGCGGGACCCGAGCGTGGTCGCGCCCGATCCGCGAGCCTCGCGCTCCTCGTCGCCATCACGATGACCGGTACGGTCGCGATGCACATCTTCGTGCCTGCACTGCCCGACGTGGCGGCCGAGCTCGGCGCCAGCGCCTTCGCGGCCCAACTCACGCTGACGCTCTATCTCTGCGGCCTCGCGGGCGGACAACTCGTTTACGGTCCGGTGTCCGACCGGTTCGGGCGCCGCCCAGTGATCGTTTTCAGCCTTGCGATCTACCTCGTGGGATTTTTGCTCGCGATCCCGGCCACGACGATTTCATGGCTCATCGGAGCCCGCATCCTGCAATCGCTCGGCGGATGCGGTGCCCTCGTGATCGGCCGCGCCATGGTGCGCGACGTCTCGACCAGCGAGGACGCCACCCGCCAGCTGGCGGTTCTCACGATGGCCATGGGGTTGACGCCCGCACTGGCACCCGCGCTCGGCGGGTTCATCAATCTCTGGTTCGGGTGGCGGGCAATCTTCGTCGTTCTCGCGGTGATCGTCGGGATCCTGCTCACGCTCGTGCTGATCACGCTGCCGGAGACGAACCTGCACCCGGTCGCGCTGCCCGGCATCCGCCCGATCATGGCGGGGTACGGACGCCTGCTGCGCTCGTCGCGGTATCGCAAGTACGTCGTCGCGGGAGCGTGCGGCGGAACGAGCCTCTACGCTTTCCTCTCGGCGTCGCCGTTTCTCATCATGGATGTCCTCCACCGGCCAAGTTCGGATGTCGGGCTCTACTGCTTGGTCGTCACGGCAGGCATGATCGTCGGATCGCTCCTCGCGCGCCAACTCTCGGGGCGGCTCGAGATCCGTCATGCCGCCCGCCGCGGCAACACGATCTGTCTGGTCGGCGCCGCCGGGCTGCTCGCCGTCGCGTTCAGCGGGCAGCTCTCGGTGGTGACGCTGATCGGTCCGCTCATCGTGTACGCGCTCGGGATCGGCATCCTCGGACCGAACGCAGTCGCGGGACTGATGAACGTGGACCCCGACGCCGCGGGATCGGCGTCCAGCCTCTACGGGTTCACGCAGATGGCGTTCGGCGCGATCTTCACGCTGTCGGTCGCGATCTGGCACGACGGCACGGCGCTTCCCGTCGCCGTCACCCTGCTCGGCGCGGCCGTGATCTCCGCAATCTCGCTGCACCGGCTCTAGGGCGGTCGTGCGCATCAAACCAAGCCAGAGTCGCCCCTCCGTGACTGTCGTGGGATCGGCGGTCGCGCTCGTCGCGGCCACGTGCGGAGTGTTCGTCATCATGCGCCCGGCCACCGTAGCGCCCGTCGAGCACGCGACCGTGGCGGCGATCGCATCGCCCAGCCCGACAACGCTGCCTCGCTCGACCCCGAGCTCGAAATCGGCCGAGAGGGCCGATCTCAAGCCCGATCCGCGCACGAGCCTTGAACCTTACACGTTCGGGCCGCCCTTCGAGATCGATGACGGGCTGACATTCGGTCCGGAGAAGGCTGTGAGAACTCGCCTCTCCGGGCTGACCGGCCCCCGTCGGGACGCGGTGTGCCGGGACCAGGACGACCGCTTGTGGGCTTGCGGACTCCAGGCGAGGGCGGCGCTGAACAATCTCATCGCGAAGCGCCAGGTCAGGTGCACGCCGACGGCACCGTCCGACAGCGTCGTCCCTGCGAGATGTGTCACCGATGGTGGCGATCTCGGCCGGCATCTCGTGGAGCTCGGCTATGCCCGCTCCGAGGTGGATTATCCGACCGAGATGGACAAGGCGCGCGCGGCGAAAGCCGGTATGTGGAATGGCGGATGGCGGCTCAGATGAGCCGACGCGCCATCATTGTCCGAGCAGGCGACCGATGAGGTCCGGTAGTCCCTCGATCGCCGCGAGCGGCGAGGGCGGTGCGGCATCCGCGGATCGGGTCCGGCCTGCGGCCCTCGCGAGCGTGGGACGGGCACCGGTCGAACCCGGCAAGGGCACCGGCTCCACGCCCTGGAGTGCGAGCTTCATGAAGCGGCTCCACACCTCGACCGGTAGGTTGCCGCCCGAGACCTTCTTCGTCGGCGTCCCGTCGTCGTTGCCGAGCCAGACGCCCGCGACGAGCGTGCCGGTGTAGCCGACGAACCAAGCGTCGCGGAAATCCTGGCTGGTGCCCGTCTTCCCGGCTGCTTCCCAGCCCGGGATCTCGGCCTTGCGGGCCGTTCCGGTCAGCAGGGTCTCGCGCATCATCCCGTTCATCATCGCGACCGGGCCGGGCTCGATGACACGGCCGAGCCCGCCGCCTGCACGCTTGTAGATCGTCTTACCCGAGGCCGACTTCACCTCCGCGATCACATAGGGCACGACGCCCGTGCCGCCGTTCGCGAAAGCCGCGTAGGCGCCGACCAACTCCATCGGGCTCACCTCCGAGGTCCCGAGCGCGATCGAGGCGTTCGGCTGCAACGGCGATGAGATGCCG
>CAHJXE010000361.1 GCA_903644085.1 Hyphomicrobiales bacterium | reverse complement strand
GCTCACGGACGCGCTGGCGACCTCGTCCGGCCCGCGCCGCAGCGGCGACCTCGCGGCGCGCTACGCGGGCGCCTTCGGGGCGGATTACCGCGAGCGGTTCGGGGCGGCGGACGCGATCGTGGACATCGCCACGCTGGAGCGCCTGTCGGACTCGCGGATGCGGGCGGTCGACCTCTACCGCCGCGAGGACGACCCGCCCTCCCACGTGAACCTGAAGCTGTTCTCGCGCGGCGTCGGGTCGCCCCTGTCGGAGCGCGTGCCCATCCTGGAGCAACTCGGCTTCCAGGTCATGGACGAGCGCACCTACCGGGTCACGCCTCAAGGGAGCGCCGAGCCGGTGTGGCTGCATGACGTCGCGCTGGCGCGCATGACGGGCCTCGCGATCGACATCGCGGAGATCGGCGGGCGGATCGAGGCGGCTCTGCTCGCGGTCTTCCGCGGCCTCGCGGAGCCGGACGGCTTCAACAAGCTCGTCCTGGAGGCGGGCCTCGGCTGGCGCGACGCCGCGATGTTCCGCACGCTCGGCCGGTATCTGCGCCAGATCGGCATTCCGTTCGCGCCCGACTACATCGCGGACGTGCTGGCCCGCCACGGCTCCGTCGCGGCCGCGATCTCCGGCCTGTTCTACGCACGCTTCAAGCCGCATCTCGACGACGGAGTGGAGCGCGAGACGGCGGTCGCGGCCGCCCGGGAGGCGCTGGAGGCCCTGCTCGCCGAGGTCACCAGCCTCGACGACGACCGGATCCTGCGGCGCTTCCTCAACCTCGTCGAGGCGGCGTTGCGGACGAACTTCTTCCGCATCGACCGGAACGGCCTGCCGATCGAGACGATCGCGTTCAAGTTCGCCTGTGCCGACGTCGAGGCGCTGCCGCGCCCGCGCCCGCTCTTCGAGATCTTCATGAACGGCCCGCGCGTGGAGGGGCTGCACCTGCGCTTCGGCAAGGTGGCGCGCGGGGGGCTGCGCTGGTCGGACCGGCCGCAGGATTTCCGCACGGAGGTCTTGGGACTGGTGAAGGCGCAGCAGGTGAAGAACGCCGTCATCGTGCCGGTCGGCGCCAAGGGCGGCTTCGTGCCGAAGCGCCTGCCCGCGCCGACCGACCGCGCGGCTTGGCTCCAGGAAGGGACCGAGTCGTACCGCGTCTTCATCCGCACCCTGCTCGGCCTCACGGACAACCTCGTGGGCGACGGCGTCGTGCCGCCGCCCGACGTCGTGCGCTACGACGCGGACGACCCCTACCTCGTGGTGGCGGCCGACAAAGGCACCGCGACCTTCTCGGACGTCGCGAACGCGATCTCGCTCGAGACCGGCCACTGGCTCGGCGACGCCTTCGCGTCGGGCGGGTCGAACGGCTACGACCACAAGGTCATGGGCATCACGGCCCGGGGCGCCTGGGAGGCGGTCAAGCGTCATTTCCGCGAGACGGACGTCGACATCCAGAGCGATCCCGTGAGCGTCGTCGGCGTCGGGGACATGTCGGGCGACGTCTTCGGCAACGGCATGCTGCTGTCGGGCTCGCTCCGCCTCCTCGCGGCCTTCGACCACCGCGACATCTTCCTCGATCCCGCGCCCGACGCCGCCGTATCGCTGGCCGAACGCCGGCGTCTCTTCGCGCTGCCGCGATCGAGCTGGGCCGATTACGACGCCTCGCTGATCTCGGCCGGGGGCGGCGTGTTCTCGCGCGCGCTGAAGACGATCCCGCTCTCGCCGCAGGTGCGCGAGGCGCTGGGCTTCGACCGGATGACGGCCTCGCCGGCCGAGGTGATCGGCGCGATCCTGCGCGCGCCGGTCGGCCTCCTCTGGTTCGGCGGCATCGGCACCTATATCCGCGCGTCGAGCGAGAGCGACGCGGATGCGGGCGACCGCGCCAACGACGCCGTGCGCATCACCGGGGCGGAGATCCGCGCCGAGGTGATCGGCGAGGGCGCGAACCTCGGCGTGACGCAGCTCGGCCGGATCGAGGCGGGCCGCCGCGGCGTGCGGCTCAACACGGACGCGATCGACAACTCGGCCGGCGTCAACACGTCCGACGTCGAGGTGAACATCAAGATCGCGCTGAGCGTGCCCGAGCGGGACGGGCGGCTCGACCCCGCGGCCCGCAACGCGCTCTTGGCCGAGATGACGGGGGAGGTCGGGCAGCTCGTGCTGCGCAACAACTACCTCCAGACGCTCGCCCTCTCGCTCGGCGAGCGTCGGGGCGTCGGCGAGCTCGGCTTCCTGGTGCGGCTCATGGACGTGCTGGAGACGGCCGGCCGCCTCGACCGGGCGATCGAGTTCCTCCCCTCCGATGCCGCGATCGAGGAGCGGCGGATCGCCGGCCAGGGGCTCACGCGTCCCGAACTCGCGGTGCTGCTCGCCTACGCGAAGCTCGCGCTCCACGACGAGCTCCTGGCGAGTGCGGTCCCGGACGATCCCTATCTCGGCCGCGAGCTGACGCGCTACTTCCCGGCCGCCATCCGCGAGCGCTTCCCCGACACGGTGGAGGGACACCGGCTGCGCCGCGAGATCATCGCGACGCAGCTCGCGAACGCCATCGTCAACCGCGGCGGCCCGGCGGTCGTGACGCGGCTCGTCGACGAGACGGGCGCCGACGCCTCCACCATCGCGGCCGCCTACGCGGCGACGCGCGACGGCTACGGGTTGTCCGACATATATGCCGGGATCGACGCGCTCGACGGCGTCGTGCCGGGGCAGCGCCAGCTCGGCCTCTACGCCGACGTGCAGGACCTCATGCTGTCGCGTATCGTGTGGTTCATCCGCTACGTGGACGTGCGCGAGCGCGGCCTCGACGAGGTGGTCGGGCTCTACCGCGACGGCATCGCGGAGGTGGCGGGTGCGCTCGACGCGATCCTGCCGCCGTCCGCGCGCGAGGCCCGGCAGGCGCGCCAGGACGCGCTCGTGGCGGACGGCGTGC
>CAHJXE010000360.1 GCA_903644085.1 Hyphomicrobiales bacterium | reverse complement strand
GAGGCGGCGGGCGCGTGCGTCGCGGCGATCATCGGGGAGGGGCTCGTCCCGGTCGCGCTCGAATACATGGACAAGGTCGCGATAAAGATCACGGAAGGCTTCGCGCATGCGGGCTACCCGCTCGACGTCGAGGCGATGCTGATCGTCGAGGTCGAGGGGTCCGACCCGGAAATCGATGAGCAGCTGCGGCGCATCGTGGCCCTGGCCGAGCGGTTCGACGTCAAGGCGGTGAGGGTCTCGCGCTCCGAGGCCGAGAGCGCGGCGATCTGGAAGGGACGCAAATCCGCCTTCGGGGCGACGGGCCGCATCTCCGACTACATCTGCATGGACGGCACCATCCCGACCGGACAATTGCCGCACGTCCTTCACCGGATCGGAGAGATCGTGGAGGCGGAGGGTCTCGCGGTCGCGAACGTCTTTCACGCGGGAGACGGCAACCTGCACCCGCTCGTGCTGTTCGACATCAACAAGCCGGGCGAGATGGAGAAGGCCGAGCGGGCGGGCGAGGAGATCCTGAAGCTCTGCGTCGAGGTCGGCGGCTGTCTCACGGGCGAGCACGGCGTGGGCATCGAGAAGCGCGACCTGATGCGCTGCCAATTCAACGATGTCGACCTGCACCAGCAGATGCGCGTGCGCGGCGTCTTCGATCCGGGCTGGCTGATGAACCCCGCCAAGGTCTTCCCGCTCGACGGGCGGATCGCCGCGTGAGCATAGAAGATGGCCGTTCGGAGAGCGGCGATCCGACCGACGGTCATGGTCGACCGGTGAACAGATCCAGGGTCTCTCGACGGGACGTACAGAAGATCATGGTCCACCATAGTCGCCGCGAGGCTAGATGGAGTGCACAATGTTGCGGCAGGCTCTGACCTCGCTGATCCTTGTCCTTGTGGCGAGCCATGCACTCGCTCGCGAAGCGTCCGGCCCCTTCCGGCCTGAGGTCTTCTTCGCGGGCAGGACGCATTCGACCGGCGTGCTCCGAAACGTCGTGAACGGCTCGGTCACCCCCTTTACGGGAGACACCCTCGGCCGCCGCCAGCCGGACGGGTCCACCGTGTTCGACCAGACGATCCGCTTCGCCGACGGCTCCGTGCGGCAAAGGCAGTGGGTGGTGGCAGCCGGCGATCCGGGCAAGATCGCGGTCGTGGGCACGGACATCGTGGGCGTCGGCACGGGCGATGTGCGCGGGCGCGAGCTTCACCTCCTGTCGACGATACGCGGCGATACAGCCGACCCGTTCGGCCTCACGGACTTGGACTTCGACCAGGTGCTGACGATCCAGCCCGGCGGTCGTTCGGTCTACAATCGCTCGACGGTTCGCAAGCTCGGCGTGATCGTCGCCAAGGCGCAGGAAACCTTCTTGCGCGCGGCCTCCCGCGACGGGAGGATGCGATGACGCGCCAGGAGATCGACGCCGTCCTCGACCGCGTCCGGACATGGCCGGAGGAGAGGCAGGACGCCGCCGCCGCCATGCTCCTTATGATGGAGGAGCAGGGCCCGGGGCCCTACGTGCTCGACGAGGAGGAGGAGCGGGCGCTCGACGAGGCGGAGGCGAGCGGTGTCGCCTCCGAGGAGGAGGTCGAGGCTCTGTTCGCACGGTACAGACGATGACGTCACGTGTGTCGTTCAGTGCACAGGCGCTACGCGACATCGAACTCGTCTTGCGGCACTATCGCCAAGTTGCCGGCGAGGATGTCGCAGCAGACTTCCTGCATAGAATCGAACCGATCTCGGACTTGATCTCGACGTCTCCGCATATGGGTAGCCTCACCGGACGGGCTTACAATTACGTTCGGATGCTCTCGCGCTTTCCCAATAAGCTCTTTTACAGGCGCGTGAGCGATCTAGAACTACGCGTTTCGCATCCGACATGCCCGCCGTCGACCGCTGAACCCATGACACGAACGCGATGAGCATTCTCACGCCCACGACCGAGGACGAGGCCTGCGCGGCCGTGACGGACGCGGTCGCGTCGCGCGCGCCGCTCTCGATCGAGGGCGGCGGCACCAAGGCCGGGATCGGCCGGCCCGCACAGACCGAGCGAACCCTGTCGGTCGCGGGGTTGACCGGCATCACGCTGAACGAGCCGGCGGAGCTCGTGATCTCGGCCCGGGCCGGCACCTCGCTGGCCGAGATCGTCGCGACGCTCGACGCCCAGGGCCAGCAGCTCACCTTCGAGCCGATGGATTACCGCCCACTCCTCGGGGGAATGACCGAGCCGACGATCGGCGGGGTCGCGGCCGCGAACGTCTCGGGGCCACGGCGCATCCAGGCGGGGGCGGCGCGCGACAGCCTGATCGGCGTCCGCTTCGTCAACGGGCGCGGCGAGATGGTGAAGTCGGGCGGGCGGGTGATGAAGAACGTCACCGGGCTCGATCTGGTGAAGCTGATGGGCGGCTCGTGGGGCACGCTCGGGGTTCTCACCGAGGTGACGTTCAAGGTTCTGCCGAAGCCGGAGCGGACCGCGACTCTCGTGCTGAGGGGACTCGACGATCGGGCCGCCGTGGCGGCGCTCTCGGCGGCCCTGGGCTCGCCGTTCGAGGTGACCGGGGCAGCGCATCTGCCGGGTTTCGGCGACCGTGTTGGCCGGACCCTGATCCGGATCGAGGGCTTCGCGGCCTCGGTCGATTACCGGCTGGGCGAGTTGCGGCGCCTGCTACGGCGCGTCGGTGACGCCGACGTCGTGGACGGCGAGGTCGCGACCTCGCTCTGGCGATCCGTGCGCGACGTCGCGCCCTTCGCGCACGAGGTCGCGTCGACCTCGCGCGAGGTCGCGTCGACCGTGTCCGGGGTCGCGGATGCCGTCTGGCGGATCTCGGTCGCGCCGACGCACGGCCCGGCCGTCACGGAGGCGATCGGTCGCGCGATGCCGGCGCGATGGTACTACGATTGGGGCGGCGGCCTCGTGTGGCTTGCCTGCGAGGCTTCGGGCGATGCCGGCGCG
>CAHJXE010000359.1 GCA_903644085.1 Hyphomicrobiales bacterium | reverse complement strand
AGCAGTTCGACGAGGCCCGTCACCGAGATCAGGGCCGATTCCTTCAGCACGAGCTGCCAGACGTTGCCGAGGCCGGGAATCGCGTAGCGCAGCGTCAGCGGCCCGACGATGCGCCGGAACATGAGCGTCCGCGACATGCCGACGGCGCGCGCCGCCTCGATCTCGCCCTTGGAGAGCGCGAGATACGCGCCACGCAACACCTCGGCCTGGTAGGCGCCGGACACGATGCCGAGCGCGAGTGCGCCGGTCGCGAGCGCGGGCACGCCGACGAAGCCCTGCGCACCGAAGAGGCGCCCGATCATCGTCAGCGCCGCCGATCCACCGAAGTAGAACAGGTAGATGACGAGAAGATCCGGGATGCCGCGCAGCAGCGTCGTGTAGCCGTCCGCCAGGATGCGCAGCACCATGCTGCGCGACAGCTTCGCCCAGGCGACGAGCGAGCCGATGATCCCGCCGAGCACGAAGCCGAGCACCGCCACCAGGAGCGTGGTGCCGGCCGCGAACAGCATCGCATAGCCCCAGCCGGTCGGGCCGAAGCCCATGAGCTCGGGGTAGGTCATTCGGACTACCCGTGCCGGGTCATCCGCCCGTCATGTCTGCGGGGTGATGTCGGACTTGAACCACTTTATCGAGAGCGTCTTCAGCGTGCCGTCCGCGATCGCGGCCGTGATCGCGTCGTCGAACATGGCCTTCAGTTCGGGGTCGTTCTTGCGCAACCCGACCGCGACGCCGCTCCCGAACACGCCGCCGGAGAAGCGCGGCCCCTCCATCGCGTAATCCTTGAAGTCGGGCTTGTCGAAGGTCGCCCGGATCGCTGACCCTGACGCGAAGATCCCGTCGATTCGTCCGGCCAGAAGGTCGAGATCGTGCTGTTCGGTGGTCTTGTATTCACGGATCTCGACCGTGTCCTTCAGGTACTTGTCGAGGAAGTTCGCGTGGATGGTCGAGACCTGGACGCCGATGGTTTTGCCCTTCAGCATCGGCTTCATGGCGTCGATCGCCTTCTGGGCAGAGGCCTCGTCCTTGGTCAAGTCGAAGCGCTCCCCGTCGCCCGGCAGCTTGGCGAGCGGGCCGTCCTTGGCGGTGCCGAGCCCGGCCGGCTCGCCGCCGTAGGAGCGCGAGAACTGGATCACCTCCCGGCGCTTGTCCGTCACGTTCATGCCCGCCATGATCGCGTCGTACTTGCCCGCGTTCAGCGCCGGGATGATGCCGTCCCAATCCTGCGCCACGACCTCGCAGGTCACTTTCATGCGGGTGCAGAGCACCTTGGCGAGGTCGATCTCGTAGCCGTCGAGCTTGCCGCCGGGGCTGGAGAAGTTCCACGGCGCGTAGGCGCCCTCCGTGGCGATCTTCACGCTCGTCCAGGTCTTGCCCTGCGCGAGCGCGCCCGTGGCGGCGAGCGCCAGCCCGGCGGTCAATCCGATCAGCTTCAACGCGCGCATGCCTGCCTCCTGATCCGGGCTGTTCAGGCGCCCGGCTTCGTCGGGCAGAGTGCCTGCAAGGATGATGCCTCCGCAAGCATCCTCGGCGAGCCTCGGTCAGCGCGAGGCGGCGCGCGATCGCACGAGCAGGCACAGCAGCGTGAACATGACCTGCGCGGCGGCGTGCGCGGTGTTGGTCGTGGAATCGTATTGCGGCGCGACCTCGACGACGTCGGCGCCCACGAGCCGAAGTCCGGTGAGCCCGCGCAGGATCTGCAGCACCTCGCGGGGCGCCAGCCCGCCGACCTCGGGCGTACCGGTGCCGGGCGCGAAACCGGGATCGAGGCTGTCGACGTCGAACGAGATGTAGGTCGGGCCGTCGCCGACGATAGCGCGGGCGCGCTCGATCACGGCAGCCATTCCCATCGCGACCGCCTCTTCGGCGTGGATCACCGTCATGCCGCTCTCGAAGGAGAACTCCCACAGGTACTCGCCGCCGCCCCGGATGCCGATCTGGATCGTCCGCTCGGGGTCGAGGACGCCCTCCAGCACGGCCTGCCGGAACGGCCCACCGTGGTGGAACTTGGTGCCCTCGTAGCGCCCGGACGTGTCGCAATGCGCGTCGATGTGGATCATGCCGACCGGCCGGGCGCGGCCGACTGCCTTGAGGATGGGCAGGCTGATCGAGTGGTCGCCGCCGACGCAGAGCGGGATCACGCCCGCCTCGACGATCCGGCCGACGTAGCTCTCGATGTCGGCATGGCACTGGTCCAGCGAGAAGCGGCTCGCCATCGGGACGTCCCCGACATCCGCCACTCGCGCCTCGCCTAGCGGCGCGACACGCAGCACGTGTTCATAGGGGCCGATCCGCTCCACGGCGCGCACCGCCCGTGGTCCGAGCCGCGACCCGGCGCGGTTCGTGACGCCGAGGTCCATCGGCACGCCCAGGATCGCGACGTCGAGATCGGCGAAGTTCTCCGCGGCCGCGTCGGGCCGGTATGGCGCGGCCGCGAAGGTCGAGATGCCCATGAAAGGCCAAATCCGTCGGTCCGTCCCGTCGAACTGGAGGTCCGCGACGCGCTTGAACTCCGGATCGTAGATGATGCCGCCGTCGACATCGCCGTATCGGTCGCGCAGGGCGTCGAGTTTAGCCTGTTCCATGGTTGGATCCGGTCCGGGCCGCTTCGCGGCGTTCGCTGGATCCTAACTGGATAGGCCTCTCGCGTGAAACTCGCGAGATGACGGCCCGCCCTGGGATTCGTTGTCGCTCAGAACTCCTCCCAACCGGCTTCGTCGACTTCGGGTTGCTTCAGCGCGAGATTGCCGTGCGTGGCAGGGCGCGAGACGGGCTTGCGTGTCGCCGGGCGAGCCGTCGCGCGGGATGCTGCGGGTCGTGCCGTCGGGGCGGGACGGCGCACAGGCGATGTCGCGGCCGCCTCGCCGACCCGGAACCGGCCGATGAGGTCGGCCAGCTGCTCCGCCTCGCCGACGAGCGAGTGGGAGGCCGCGGTCGACTGCTCCACCA
>CAHJXE010000358.1 GCA_903644085.1 Hyphomicrobiales bacterium | reverse complement strand
GTGTAGCTCAGTTGGTTAGAGCGCCGGCCTGTCACGCCGGAGGTCGCGGGTTCGAGCCCCGTCACTCGCGCCAGTCGTTCGACGGCCCGGCACGGTGCATCGGCGTCGACCGGATACTGGCGGCGTAACGCTGACGAACCGATCTACTCCGTCGCGACCTGCCTGAGCCGTTCCTCGGTTTTACGGCCGCTGGCGAGATTGGCGCTAACCTGGAGTGTGGACGCGACGATCGAGCGTTCGTCCGGCGTCACCGGCGCCGGCGCCAGAGCCAAGTGCCGACGCCGGCCAGACCGAGCGCCGCTGCGCCGACCGCTGCCGACTTGCGCCCGCGATGGGGATCCCGGCGACCGCCATCGGGGCCGCTCGGGGCAGGCGGCGGGTCGAAGAGGGCGCCCGGCGTGTCCTCACCGCGTTCGGCCTTGGCGGACCAGACGTCCATGAAGCCGTTCATCATCGCCGCCATGAGGTTGGGCGCGGCGAACTGCCCGAGCTTCAGCGCAATGGCCGGCGCCCCGACGACGCTCGTATTGCGGGGATGCCGGACGAGGCGGACCACGGCCTTGGCGACTGTCTCCGGCGCGAGCGCGCCCGGCGGCAGCGACAGGCGCGCTCCCGTGTAGTTGCCGGCGTGATCGATGCCGGGCGTGTCGACGAAGGTCGGGTAGACGTCGCAGATGTGGATGCGCGGGTGCTTGGACATCTCGCCGCGCAGCGCCTCGCTGAACCCGCGCAGGCCGAACTTGCTGGCGGCATAGGCGGCGGCGTAGGGCGTCGCCACGAAGCCCCCGACCGATATCATGTTGACCCAGGTTCCGCGATCCTGCGCGAGGAAGATCGGCAGCACGGCGTGCGCCTCGTTCATGTGAGCGACCAGGTTCGCGTCGATCACTCGCGCGTGATCCGCGATCGGCACTTCGTGATATTTGCCGACCACGCCTACGCCGACGCAGCTGAACCACAGATCGATATCGCCGAGCAGGTCGCGCGCTGCGACGGCGAGGGCCGCCACGGCGGATGCGTCCGTCACGTCGACCACGTGCGTAGCCGCCGTGCCGCCGGCGGCCCGGCAGCGTTCGGCGATGTCCCCGAGCCCGGCCTCGCCACGCGCCGCCAACACGAGCCGCGCACCTTTCTCGGCGAAGGCGATCGCCGTCGCCGCGCCGATCCCGCTCGATGCGCCCGTGATGACGATGCGCAACCCGTCGTGCTTGGCCATGTCAGCTCCTTCGACTCTCGTGACGTCTGGACGAATGGCAAGGAGGCACGTTCCGGCACGTCGGCGGGCGAGCGGAGCCCGACCATGATGTCGTCCACTCCGTCGGCGGGCGCCGCCGTCTCCGTGCCCGATGCGTGCAAGGCACCCAGTGGGCGATGGCCGGTCAGGCGCCGGTGATCGGTGTTGAACGCGGCAACGGATAAGCGTATCGCTCTATAGGCTCGCACTCGGCGGGTTATGGCGGCCGGACGGCATCCGCCTCCTAACGCGCCGATGTGAAATCATAGCTGCGGGGTTAGCCATGTCCGTTTTGCGCGTTACACGAGGGAAGGTACGGCCCGGCTCCTGGGAGGAGTATGAGGCGTCTCTCCGCAAGATGATCGCGCAGGTCGGCAATGTGCCTGGCCTGCTTTCCCGTACCTTGGCTCGCGATCTGAGCGATCCCGATTCCGGCTATGCCATCAGCTTGTGGGATAGCCAGGAAGCGCTCGAGCAGTACGAGAGCAGCGCCGCCATCGAGAAATCCCGAGCGAAATTCCATGAGTTCTTCGTGGGCGACTTCGACTCGTCGCTGTGCGAAATCCGTTACTGGGACGAGACGGCGTTCGAGGACATGCCGTCCATCTGACCGGTTCGGTCCGACGTGCCGACGCCTTCTGGATTGCCGAACGCCTCTTCGTCCGTGCCACCAACTGCGATCGGTCGCCTCGTCACTGGCAGCGGCGCCGATGGTATGATGTCGATCACCGGCGGCGGTTATGCCGTCGCGGCTGACTTGCCCGGACTTAGCTGCGACCGTCGGCCAACGAGGTCGATCGCTCACGACGCAGATCATCGCTGGTAGCAAACCGCCGACACAGGCGCCGGGCCGATATCGTTCGACATATCGGCTGTGTTTTCATATGTTCGACCGGACCTCGGCATTTGCAGGACGTCCGTTCGTTGGCCTCTCCACTTTCGCTTCATCATCTGACCGTGCGTGAGGTGGATGCCGAGACGCTGGTCGAGATCGCGCGGACGCTCGGCTGCGATCAGGTCTGCCTGTTCGTGGACTCACCGGCAGCCGTCCGGGATCTGCTCCCGTGCATTCTCACCGACACCGAGGCGTCACGGATCGCCGAGCGGCTCAACGGCGCCGGGCTGACCGTCTGTAGTCTCGATTTCTTCGTGATCGACGCGATGTTCGATCCGGCGGCGCATCGCGCCGCGCTGGCGCGTGGCGCGATCCTCGGTGGCCGCCGGGCGACGGTGCAGATCAAGGATGACGATCTCGCGCGCGCCGGCGATCGCTTCGTCGCGTTCGCCACAATCGCCGCCGAACACGGCATCGGCCTGTCGCTGGAGTTCACCGGCATGGCGACGATCGCCTCGATGGCGGCCGCCGCGCTCTTTCTCGCGCGCGCGGACGTCGCCGGGGCGGTGCTCGTCGCCGATCCGCTCCATCTGTTCCGCTGTGGCGACGACATCGCCGACGTGCGGCATCACGCCGCTCGGATCGGCTATGCACAGATCTGTGACGGGAGAGGGAGGCGGGTCGAGGGCGATTACCGCCAGGAGGCGCTGTTCGGCCGGATGGTGCCGGGCACGGGTGATTTCCCGCTGATCGATTTCGTGGCTGCGCTACCGCCCGGCGTACCAATATCGGTGGAGGCGCCGTTCGTAGCGGCGGACCCTGCCGCGACCGCCCTCGATCGCGCCCGGGCGGCGGTGCAGGGCGCCCGCGCCGTGCTTGCGG
>CAHJXE010000357.1 GCA_903644085.1 Hyphomicrobiales bacterium | reverse complement strand
GGCGCCGCGCTCGGCGGTCACCCGGCCGTGCACGCTCTCGCGGGCGACACGGACGGCGTCGACGGCGCGGAGGACGTCGCGGGCGCCTATCTCGGGCCGGACAGTGCCGCGCGCGCGCTGGCCGGGGGCGTGAAGCTCCTCGACAGCCTCGCGCGCAACGACGGCCACGGCTTCTTCGGGGCGCTCGGCGATTCCGTCGTGACCGGCCCGACGCTGACGAACGTCAACGACTTCCGGGCGATCCTAGTGACCGGCTGAGATCAGCCCGCGAAGACATCCGCGTAGAGCCGCTCGATCTCCGGCGCGCTCGGCACGCGCGGGTTGTTGCCGGGCGAGCCGGAGGCGAGCGCCTGGGTGGCCATCAGCGGCACGACCTCGTTCCAACGGGCGGCCGCGATGCCGTAGGCCGAGGGCGAGGGTACTTCGAGGTCGGCGTTGAGGCGCTGGATCTCCTCGAGCAGGGCCGCGACCGCGTCCTCCTCGGAGGCATCGGCATCCGCGACCCCCATGGCGACCGCGCAGCGCGCGTAGCGCGCCATCGCGGCCGGGGCCGAGAAGGCCGTGACCGCGGGCAGCAGCATCGCGTTCGAGAGCCCGTGCGGCACGTGGAAATGCGCCCCGATCGGCCGGCTCATCCCATGGACCAGCGCGACCGAGCTGTTCGAGAACGCGATTCCCGCATAGGTGGCGCCGCGCATCAGCGCCTCGCGGGCCGGCCGGTCGTCCGGCTGGCGGAAGGCGGCCCGCAGGTTCGGCGCGATATCGCGCATGGCGACGAGCGCCATCTCGTCCGCGAAGGGGTTGGCGCGTCGCGACACGTAGGCCTCGATCGCGTGGGTGAGGGCGTCGATGCCGGTATCGGCGGTCAGGCGCTCCGGCTTCGTGAGCGTGAGCTCGTAATCGACGAGCGCCGCGACCGGCAGAAAGGCGAGGCCCGGGCAGAGCATCTTCTCCGACGTCGCCTCGTCCGTGATGACGGTGAAACGCGTCGCCTCCGAGCCGGTACCGGCGGTGGTCGGCACCGCGACGATCGGCAGGCCGGGCGCGTCCTGGAGGTGCGGCGCCTTGTAGTCGGCCATGCGGCCGCCATGCGGGCCCAGCACCGCGATCGCCTTCGCGCTGTCGATCGGGCTGCCGCCCCCAAATCCGACCACGCAATCGTGGTCGCCTTTCGCGAGATAAGCCGCCCCGCGCTCAATCGACGCCACGGTCGGGTCCGGCACCGTCTCGGCGAAGACACGCGCCGCGATGCCGGCCGCCTTGAGCCCGTCCGTCATGACCGCGACGCGCCCGCTCGACACCAGGTAGGCGTCCGTCACGACGAGGGGCCGCGAGAGGCCGAGCGTCGCCAGCACCTCCGGCAGTTGCGCCGAGGCTCCACCCCCGATCCGCATGAGGCGCGGCAGCGCGATCGACGACATCATGGCGTTCTCCCTCTTTTTGATCAGCCCCGCGGCCCCGGCGTACGCAGGTCGAGCGTCAGCGGAAAATACGCGTTCGGTTCGTCGGGCGGGGCGGCCATCGGGCCCGGCGTGTGGCCTTCCGTGAACCGCACGAGGCGGCGGCCCTCCGCCTCGTAGGTGTTGACCGGGAACGTGTCGTAGTTGCGTCCGCCCGGATGCGCCGAGTGGTAGATGCAGCCGCCGACCGAGCGCCCGCTCCACGTGTCCACGATGTCGAAGGTGAGCGGGGAGTGGACCGGGATCTTCGGGTGGAAGCCGGAGGCCGGCTGCCACGCCTTGAAGCGCAGCCCCGCCACGGCCTCGCCGTTCGTTCCCGTGCCGGTCATCGGCAACTTGCGGCCGTTGCACGCGATGACGTGGCGGCCGGGCACGAAGCCCGACACCTTCACCTGCAGCCGCTCGACCGACGAGTCGACGAAGCGCACCGTCCCGCCCGTCAGTCCCTCTTCGCCGAGCACGTGCCAGGGCTCCAGCGCCTGGCGCAGCTCCAGCGTCACGCTGCCCTGCTCCACGCGGCCGAACACTGGGAACCGGAACTCGCGCTGCGCCTCGAACCAGGCCGGATCGAACGGGTAGCCGGCGCGCCCCAGGTCACTCAGCACGTCGAGCATGTCGCCCCACAGCATCTGCGGCAGCATGAACCGGTCGTGCAGCGCGGTCCCCCAGCGCACGAAGCCGCCCTCCTGCGGCTCGCGCCAGAGCCACGCGACGATCGCGCGGAGCAGGAGCTGTTGCGCGAGGCTCATGCGGGCGTCGGGCGGCATCTCGAAACCGCGGAACTCCAGCAGCCCCAGCCGGCCGGTCGGGCTATCCGGCGAGTACAGCTTGTCGATGCAGATCTCGGAACGATGCGTGTTGCCCGTCACGTCGACGAGCACGTTGCGGAACAGCCGGTCGACGAGCCAGAGCGGGATGGCGGGCTCGCCCGGGCGGGGCACCTGCGCCAGCGCGATCTCGAGCTCGTAGAGCGCGTCGTGGCGCGCCTCGTCCATCCTGGGCGCCTGGCTCGTCGGGCCGATATAGAGGCCCGAGAACAGGTAGGAGAGGCAGGGGTGGCGCTGCCAGTAGAGCACGAGGCTCTTGAGCAGGTCGGGCCGGCGCAGGAAGGGCGAATCGGCCGGCGCAGAGCCGCCGAGCACCACGTGGTTGCCTCCGCCCGTGCCGGTATGGCGGCCGTCGATCATGAACTTCTCGGCCCCGAGCCGCGTCTCGCGCGCGTCCGCGTAGAGCCCGGTCGTGATCTGGACGGCGCCGCGCCAGCTCGTCGCCGGCTGAACGTTGACCTCGATGACCCCGGGGTCGGGCGTCACCTTGATGGTGTCGAGCCGAGGATCGTAGGGCGGCGGGTAGCCCTCCACGTGGAGCGGCTGGCCGAGCTCGGCCGCCGCGTCCTCCAGGATCGCCACCAGTTCCAGGTACTCGTCCGCGCGCTCGACCGGCGGCACGAACACGCAGAGCACCCCGTCGCGCGGCTCGACCGCGAGCGCGGTCCGGACCGCG
>CAHJXE010000356.1 GCA_903644085.1 Hyphomicrobiales bacterium | reverse complement strand
CGGGTGAGCCCGGCCGCCGCGACGGGCGGCCTCGGCCAGCGACCGATGCTGCGGCAATACGAGCTGGTCGATCGGGTCAAACGGTACAATCCGACCGCCGACGAGGCACTCCTCGACCGCGCCTACGTGTACGCGATGCGGGCGCATGGCAGCCAGACGCGCGTCTCGGGCGAACCGTTCGTCGCACATCCCCTCGAAGTCGCGGCGATCCTGACGGACCTGAGGCTCGACACCGCGACGATCGTGGCGGCGGTCCTCCACGACACGATCGAGGATACGGCCGCGACGCTGGAGGAGATCAACCGGCTGTTCGGGCCGGAGATCGGGTCTCTCGTCGACGGGCTGACCAAGATCAAGCGCCTCGACCTCGTGTCGAAACGAGCCGCGCAGGGTGAGAACTTCCGCAAGCTGCTCCTGGCGATCGCGGCGGACCTGCGGGTGCTCCTCGTCAAGCTCGCCGACCGTCTCCACAACATGCGTACGCTCGGCTTCATGGCGCCCGAGAAGCGCGCCCGCATCGCGGAGGAGACGCTCGACATCTACGCGCCGCTCGCCGGCCGGATGGGTATCCAGGAGATGCGCGATGAACTCGAGGACCTCGCCTTCAAGAACCTCAACCTGGAAGCCTACGACACCATCTCGCGCCGGTTGGCAGACCTGACGCGACGCAACGAGAAGCTCGTGGACGAGGTCGAGATCGACCTGCGCGCGAAGCTCGGGCTTCAGGGCGTCTCGGCCCAGGTCTCCGGCCGGCAGAAGCGGCCCTACTCGATCTGGCGCAAGATGGAGCGCAAGTCCGTCGCGTTCGAGCAGCTGTCGGACGTGTTCGGCTTCCGCATCCTGGTCGACGACCTCGATGCCTGCTACCGGACGCTCGGGATCGTCCACACGACATGGCCGATGGTGCCGGGCCGGTTCAAGGACTACATCTCGACCCCCAAGCAGAACGACTACAAGTCGCTGCACACGACCGTGATCGGCCCGCGTTCGCAACGGGTGGAGTTGCAGATCCGCACGCGCGCCATGGAGGAGGTGGCCGAGTTCGGCATCGCGGCGCACGCCCTCTACAAGGAGGGCGAGACCACCGCCGGGGCCGGGATCGGCACGCAGAGCCGGGCCTTTCAGTGGCTCCGCCATACCGTGGGGCTCCTGGCCGAAGGAGACCACCCGGAGGAGTTCCTCGAACATACCAAGCTCGAGCTGTTCCACGACCAGGTCTTCTGCTTCACCCCGAAGGGGCGGCTGATCGCGCTGCCGCGCGGCGCGACCGCGATCGATTTCGCGTACGCGATCCACACCAATGTGGGCCACACGGCGGTGGGCGCGAAGGTGAACGGCCGCATGACGCCGCTCTTCAACGAGCTCCAGAACGGCGACGAGGTCGAGATCGTGCGCTCGGACGGGCAGATGCCGCCGCCCGCCTGGGAATCGCTCGTCGTGACCGGCAAGGCGCGCGCCGCGATCCGGCGCGCCACCCGCGCGTCCGTGCGCCGCCAATATGCGGGGCTCGGACGCCAGATCCTGGAGCGCGCGTTCCAGCGGGCCGGCAAGCCGTTCTCGGACGAGAAGCTGCGCGGCGCGCTGCCGCGCCTCGCGCATACCTCGATCGAGGACGTGCTCTCCGCCACCGGGCGCGGCGAGATGTTCTCGGGCGACGTCGTGCGCGCCGTCTATCCCGACTACAAGGACGAGCGACGCATCGTGGACGTTGCGGCCGACGCGCCGCGCAAGCGCAAGGACGGGGCCGCGAACGCGATCCCCATCCGCGGGCTCGACCCCGACCTGCCGATCCGCTTCGCGCCCCAGGGTGGCGCGGTCCCGGGCGACCGCATCGTCGGCATCATGACCAAGGGCGAGGGCGTGACGATCTACCCGATCCAGAGCCACGCGCTGGAGGCGTTCGACAACTCGCCCGAGAGCTGGATCGACGTGCGCTGGGACGTCGAGGCGGGGGCGGGCCAGCGCTTTCCGGCCCGACTCGCGCTGCAATCGTTGAACGAGCCCGGCAGCCTCGCGCAGATCACGCAGGTCATCGCGGACCACGACGGCAACATCGAGAACGTCTCGATGGCGCGCCGCACGCAGGACTTCACCGAGATCACGATCGATCTCTCCGTCTTCGATCTCAAGCACCTCAACGCCATCGTGCAGCAGCTGCGCGCGAAGCCGAACGTCAGCCGCGTCGAGCGGGTCATCGGGTGAGCGCGGATCGACGCTCGTTCAGAGCTTCTTAACGAAGACCAGCCTCCGTCTCGTCGTGAGGTGCTCGGCTCCGGGACCGCTCTGCGGCACTCGGGACGAGGTCACGTATTGTCAGAATAGATTTTCAGGTCACGATAGAAATGGATCGCATGTCACAGCCGCAGCGCATCGCGCTCTTCATCGACGGAGCCAACCTCTACAACGCGGCGAAGAATTTGGGCCTCGACCTCGATTACCGGCGGCTCCTGAAAGAATTTGGATCGCAAGGAGTGCTCATCCGGGCCTTCTACTACACGGCCGTCATCGAGGACCAGGAATACTCATCGATCCGCCCGCTGATCGACTGGCTCGACTACAACGGCTACCGGGTCGTCACGAAGCCCGCCAAGGAGTTCACGGACGCGGCCGGGCGCCGGCGCATCAAGGGCAACATGGATATCGAGCTCGCGATCGACGCGCTCGAGCTCGCGCCGCATCTCGACCAGATGGTCCTGTTCTCGGGCGACGGCGATTTCCGCTCGCTCGTCGAGGCGGTGCAGCGCAAGGGCGTGCGCGTCACCGTCGTGTCGACCGTCCAGAGCCGCCCGCCCATGATCGCGGACGAACTGCGCCGCCAGTGCGACGAGTTCATCGACCTCGCGGCGCTCGCAGGCCGGATCGGGCGCGACACGTCCGATCGGCAGGATCGCGCTCCCCGCGGGACGGGAGAGTACCAGGACCGCCCCGACCGCGGAGACCGCCCCGACCGCGGGGACCGCCCCGACCGC
>CAHJXE010000355.1 GCA_903644085.1 Hyphomicrobiales bacterium | reverse complement strand
GGTGCCGGCGGAGAGGATCGAACTCCCGACCTTCGGTTTACAAAACCGCTGCACTACCGCTGTGCTACGCCGGCCAGCCGCATCAAGCGTCTAGAGATCAGCCGTTTTCGGGTCAACACGGCCTCCTCGTCGGCCGCAGCGTTCGTGTTCCTCTCGATGACGGTTCGAGGCGTATGGCCAGCGCTCCTTCGGACGTCGTGCCGATCGCGAGCATCGCGTCGGGGAACCCGTATCCAAGAGCTGACGTTCACCGTGCTGGTACGCGTTATGAGTGAGTGAGGCGCCACGCGCTTCGACGAACCGTTCTCCGCGGAGCCAGACATGATCAGGCTGATCCTCGCATCGTGTTGCGTCGTCATCGGGCTCCCTCCATCCGCGGTAGCCGAGAATGGGAACTCGGTCTTGGCTCCTCTCGCCTTCGTCAAGTTCTGTTCGAAGTTGCCTGCGGAATGCGAACGGAGAGGTCCTGCGTCGGTGGAGCTCGATGTGGATCCTGTCTTGCGTGACCTACTCCAGCGCATCAATCGTGGCGTCAATGTCGGGATAGAGCCCGACGGGTCATTCGCGAGCGTTTCGGACATCCAGGATTGGTATCTCGGCCCGACCCGGGGCGACTGCAACGCCTACGCGGTCACCAAGCGGCACGCTCTCATATCGGGCGGCCTCCCCACGAGCGCGGTCCGGCTCGCCGCCGTGGTGACGGCGGATGGTCAGGACCACATGATCGTGGTGATCAAGGCCAAGGGCGGAGACCTGGCGCTCGACAACCTCAATCCGGACATCGTCCCGTTCAGGGAAACCGGATACCTGCTGATGAAGGAGCAATCCGGGCTGGACCCCAAAGTCTGGGTCAGGTCGGACTAGCAGGTCGAGTTCGGCCCCGAGTTCGCGGCATGCGAAGAGCCCCGCACGAGGCGGGGCTCTGCGACTTCGACGGCAGGCCTCCTTCAGAAGCGCTTCGCCTTGTTCGGGTCGTAGGTGAAGATATCGCGATCCTTGGTCTCCGGCAGGAGCAGGAGGCCGATCACGAAGGTCATGAGCGCGATCACGATCGGGTACCACAACCCCGAGAAGATGTTGCCCGACGCCGCCACGATCGCGAAGGCGGTCGGCGGCAGGAACCCGCCGAACCAACCGTTACCGATGTGGTAGGGCAGTGACATGCCCGTGTAGCGGATGCGGGTCGGGTAGAGTTCGACGAGCAGTGCGGCGATCGGCCCGTAGACCATCGTGACGTAGAGCACGAGGACGAAGAGCAAGCCGGTCAGGGTGAGCGCGCGGCTGTCGCCGAGCACGGCGCCGAGCGAGGGCGCCTTCAGCACGCTGGCGTCCCCGACCTTGGGGTATCCCGCCGCCTGCGCGGCCGACACGAGCGCCGCGCCGGTGCTGTCGGCCGTCGCGACGGCCACACCGTTCACCGTCGCGGTGAGCGGCGAGCCTGCGGCGCCGGCCACCAGGTCGTAGTGGATCGAGTTCGTCGCGAGCGTACGCCGCACGAGGTCGCATGGGGCCGTGAAGGTGCGCACGCCGACTGGATCGAAGAGCGAGCCGCAGGATGCGGGATCCCCGCTCAGCGTCACCTTCACCTGCTCGGTCGCGGCGATGAGCTTCGGGTTGCCGGTCTTCGCGATGCCCTGGAACAGCGGGAAGTAGGTGATCGCCGCGATCAGGCAGCCCGCGAGCAGGATCGGCTTGCGACCGATCTTGTCCGAGAGCCATCCGAACAGGATGAAGAACGGCGTGCCGACGAGCAGCGCGAGCGCCATCACGAGGTTCGCGGTGGTGCCGTCGATCTTCAGCGTCTGCGTCAGGAAGAACAGCGCGTAGAACTGTCCCGTGTACCAGACGACGGCTTGTCCGGCGGCCGCGCCGAAGAGCGCGATGAGGCCGATCTTCGCGTTGTCCCAGCGCCCGAATGCCTCGGAGAGCGGTGCCTTGGAGTGCGTGCCCTCGTCCTTCATCTTCTGGAAGGCGGGTGACTCGGAGAGCTGGAGCCTGATCCAGATCGAGAAGGCGAGGAGCACGATCGAGAGGAGGAACGGGATGCGCCAGCCATAGGCGGCGAAATCCTCCGCCGACATCGAGAGCCGCAGCCCCAGGATGACGATGAGCGAGAGGAACAGCCCGAAGGTCGCGGTGGTCTGGATCCAGGACGTGTAGAAGCCGCGCCGGCCCTGGGGAGCGTGCTCCGCCACGTAGGTTGCCGCACCCCCGTACTCACCGCCGAGCGCCAAGCCCTGGAGCAGGCGGCAGACGATGAAGGCGGCGGGCGCCAGGTAGCCGATCGTCGCGTAGCCGGGCAGCAGGCCGACCACGAAGGTCGACAAGCCCATGATCGTCATGGTGACGAGGAAGGTGTATTTCCGGCCGATCATGTCGCCGACGCGCCCGAAGACGAGCGCCCCGAAGGGACGGACCGCGAAGCCGGCCGCGAAGCCGAACAGCACGAAGATGAACTTCGCCGTATCGTTCGTGCCGGGCACGAAGTTCTGGCTGATATTCGCCGCGAGTGAGCCCGCGAGATAGAAGTCGTACCACTCGAAGACCGTGCCGGCGGAGGACGCGATGATGACCTTGCGCTCCTCCCGGCTCATCGGTCGGGCGGCTCCCGCCCTGATCGGTGTGGCTGCGACCGCCATGACGTCTCTCCCCAGCGTGGATCGCACGGTGCACCCCGTTCGAGCGCGTTTTGGCGTGCGATGATGTGCGGTGATTGCGTAGCGTGAGTGGGCAGATCGGTCGACGCGCGCCAGGTCGACATTTCGTCGTGCAACCTAGGTCTAACGGATGCGTTCGGTGATATGGATGCTCGGCGGCGTCGGACGGCTCGGGGAGCGGGCCGGCCTTGGAGGATCGCTGATGCGACCTATCACATCTTCATGTCTGGCCGTGTTCGCCGTCTTGGCGGCGATCGGCGCGTCGGCCTCCGAGGCGCGTCCCGCCGCAGGCCGACAGGGCGTCGCAGCGCGA
>CAHJXE010000354.1 GCA_903644085.1 Hyphomicrobiales bacterium | reverse complement strand
GCGGAACGGCAGCCAGCGCGGCTCGGCGCCGAGCGCCGCGCAGGCGCCCTCGTCCTCGCGGCGGCGGAGCGCCATGTAGTCGATCTCGGGCCCGAGCCCCTTGTCGAGCTGGCAAGCGAGCGCGAAGCCGGTGGGCCCGGGGACGCTCTCAGTGAACAGCGTCGCCACCACGACACGCCAGCCCGCGCGCGCCAGCTGCGCCAGCGTGCCGCCGCACGAGAAGGCCGTGTCGTCGAGATGCGGCGAGAGCGCGAGGACGACGGGCCGGGTCACAGTAGGTGAGGCTCGGCCCGGAAGCGGCAGGGCTCCAGCGGCAGGTCGGGCGGGAAGGCGATGTCGGGCGTGGTCCCGGCGAGGCGTGCGTAGACGTCCATGATCTGCCGGCCGACGACTGCCCACGAGTAGGTGCTCCGGCACTCGGCGAGGGCGTCCCGCGCGAGGCCGCGGCGCCCGTCCGCATCCGTGATCAGCCGTGCCAGCGCGTCCGCGTGCGCCGCGACGTCGCCGGCCTCGGTCAGGATCGCGTTCTCGCCGTCGCGTAGGCAATCCACGATGCCGACGGAGCGGCAGGACGCGATCGCGAGGCCGGACGCCATCGCCTCCAGGATCGTGTTCGAGAACCCTTCCGCGTAGGTCGGCGAGGAGAAGATGTCGGCCTCGCGGTAGCGGCCCGGCGCCTCGTCGTACTCCGCGTAGCCCGTGAAGCGCAGGAGCTCCGGCCCGAGGTCGACCGCGTCGGCGCGCTCGCGGCTCGCCGCGACGTCCGGCCCGATGCCGGAGATCGTCGCGCGGAACGCCAGGCCGCGTGTCCGCAGGGTGTCGAGCGCGTCGATGAAATCGAGCACGCCTTTCCGGCGGTCGACCCTGCCGTGGTACAGGATGCGCGCGGGACCATCGCTCTCGCCGACCCGCGCAGCGTCGGCCGGGTGGAAGCGGCCCGTATCGACCGCGCCCGGCACGATCGTGAATCGCTCGCGCGCGGTGCCAAGCCGCCCCGAGACCTCGTCCACGAAGCTCTCGCCCCCGATCAGCACCGCGCCCGCATGGTCGAGCACGCGGCACATCGCGAGCCGGTGCGTCTCGCAGCACGAGCCGACCCAGTGCCCGTCGCCGCCCTGGATCGACACGACGTTCGGAATCCCGAGCCGCCGCGAGGCGAGCAGCACCGCCCAGCCGGTCGGGTAGCCGTATTGCGCGTGCAGGATGTCGAAGGGCGCGCGGGCATGCTCGGCTGAGATTATATCGACCATCGTGTCGATGTCGCGCTCGAAGTCGCCGCTCTCCTGCTCGCCCAGCTGTTCGAGGCCGACGACCCTGACACCCGGCACCGGCGGCGGCGGCCCGCCGCCGTAGATCCGGGTGCCGAGCGCGTCGCCGCGGTACTGGCTGATCATCGTGACGTCGTGGCCGGCCCCGGCGAGCTCGCGCAGGAGGTTCGCCGCGTAGACGCTCATGCCGGAGACGGCCGGGAAGTAGCGCCGGCTGACGAAACAGATCCTCACTCCACCGTCCTCATGCTGAGGTGCGGGCCGAAGGACCGCCTCGAAGCACGCAGAAGGGTTGTGCGTCCTTCGAGGGCCGCTTTGCGGCCACCTCAGGATGAGGAGTGCAGAGGTGTTGCATCACCCGCGGCAGCCCTTGAGATATCGCAACGCCGCCGGGATCATCGTGTCGGCGCGGTGCGAATCGCGCGAGAGCTCCACGCAGACGAGGCGGTCGAAGGCGATCGCGTCCAGCGTGTCCAGGATGCCGGGCACGTCCATGTCGCCTTCCCCGAAGGCGAGGTGGACGTGCTCGCCGCGGCGCATGTCCTCGATCGACACGGTGCCGAGCCGCCCCGCGAACTCGGTCACGGCCGATGCCGGGTCGCGCTCGCCCGTCACGATGCAGTGCCCCGTGTCGAGCGCGAGCCGGAGGTCGGGCAGCGTCACGGCCAAGGCCGCGTAGTCGTCCACCGTCTCGACCAGCATGCCGGGCTCGGGCTCCAGGGCCGCCACGACGCCCGTCTGCGTCGCGAAGGCCGCGACGGCGGCCAGCCCCTCCTCCAGCCAGCCCTGCGCGTCGTGGCGCGTCACCCCCGGTTTCGGCACGCCCGCCCAGAAGGACACGGCTTCCGACCCCAGGATCGCCGCGACGTCGATCGCGCGCTTGAGAAAGTCGACGCGCCGCGCCCGGCCTGCTGCGTCGGCGGTCACGAGCGTCGGCTCGTGCTTGGCCCGGGGATCGAGGAGATAGCGCGCGCCCGTCTCGATCACGGAGCCGAGGCCCAGCCCCGCGAGGCGCGTGGCGAGCTTGTGCGAGGCGGCTTCCCAATCCGCCGCGAACGGGTCGAAATGGTTGACGTCGAGCGTCAACGCGACGCCGTCATAGCCGGCCTCGGCCATCAGGACGAGCGCGTCGTCGAGGCGGTGGCTCGCCGTGCCGTTGGTGTTGTAGGCGTAGCGCAGGCTCACGCGGCCCGCTCCATCTGGCCGAGACGGTAGCCCACATGGTGCGCCTCCGGCTCGCGGTAGAGCGGGTAGAGCGGGCCGACGACGCGGTCGACCTCGGCGGTGTCGAGGAGTGGCTGGCGGCCGCCGAGCCGCTCTAGCGCCTCGGGGGAGAGCCGGACCGGGCGTCGCGTCGCGCTCGCCTCGCCGAAGCGGATCAGCGGCGAGTCGCGCTCCATCAGCTTCGCGGCGTTGCGCTCGCCGATGCGGTAGTAGCTCATCGTCTCGACCTCGAGGCCCGGCACGACCACCTTCACGACGCCGACCCCGCCGCCCGGCGGCGAGCACTCGACGTAGAGCACGTCGAAGCCGCGGGCCTCCAGGGCCTCGCGGGCGAAGCGTCCCCGCGCCCGCGTGTCGCCGAGCTCGCGCGACGGCAGGTCGGCGAAGCGCTTGGTGCCGCGCCGCGAGAGCACCGTGTCGGACAGGTGGGCGCGCAGGGTCGCGGCATCGAGCGCAGCCCACTCCATCATGGCGGCGAGCGCCCGG
>CAHJXE010000353.1 GCA_903644085.1 Hyphomicrobiales bacterium | reverse complement strand
CGGTCGGCCGCGAGGTCTCCCTGCGCGACGGTGCCGTCCGGCGGCATGCGGGACGCCGACCCGTCGCGCCAGAGCGCCGCCGGCCCTTGCGTCTCGTAGCGGTTCTGCACCCGCATGGAGCCGTCTTCGCAGGCGGCGAGCAGGAGACAGAGGCCGAGCGCCGCGAGCCGCCTCACGGGCGCAGCTCCGACACGACGCTCGCGCCCGCGTCTTCGAGGCAGGTGCGGACCGACGCGCCCTCGCGGCTTCGCGCGAGCAGGAAGAAGCGGTCCTGGCTCGCCCGCTCGAAGCCCGCGACGTCGAAAGCCGGATGGTTCAGCCGCGGCAGGCCGGTCGCGCGCAGGAAGGCGATGAAGCCCGCGACGGCGGCCGCGAGCACTCCCACCTCGAAGGGCGCAAGCAGGAAGACGGGCCAGCTGTGGAGCGGCCGCCCGCCTGAGTTCAGCGGATAATCGAAGAGCGCGCTCCACCATTGCACGGCGTAGGCGAGCGCCGCGGCCGCGAGCCCGGCCATCAGCATGGCGGGCCGGATCCGGGCCGGTGCCGGCCCGAACGCGTCCGTCAGTTCCGCGACCGGGTAGGGTGTCATCGCGTCGAGCGGGACGTGCCCCTCCGCCCGGACGCGCGCGAGGCCGTCCACGAGAGCCGCCTCGCTCGGGAACTCAGCCAACACCGTCGTCACGCGCCCGCCTCCTCGTGGGCGAGCGAGCGCAGCTCGTACATGGAGACGAGCGGCAGGACGCGGCTGAGGAGGAGGAACAGGAAGGCGAAGAGCCCCAGCGGACCGATCAGGATGCACATGTCGTAGAGGCTGACATGGTAGCTGCGCCACAGGCTCACCGCGTAGTCGTGGCCCAGCGTCGACACGATGATCAGGATGCGCTCGAGCCACATGCCGACCTCGATCGCGACCGCGATGCAGGCCAAGGCCGGAAGGCTGCGCCGGACGGACCGGAACCAGAGCGCCTGCGGGATGGCGCAGTTGCAGGCCAGCAGGACCGCGTAGAACGGTGCGTCCTCGCTCCGGAAGAGCGCCGCCACGACCGTCCGGTCGGCGTGCTCGCCGCCGTACCAGGCCATGAACCACTCGGTCGCATAGGAGAAGGTCATCACGATCGACGCCATCAGGATGATCTTCGCGATCGCGTCGAAGTGCCGGAGCGTGATCACCGCCTGGAGCCGCAAGCCCCACCGGATCGCGATGCCGAGCAGCACCACCATGGCGAAGCCGGAGAACATCGCGCCGACCACGAAATAGGGCGGGAAGATGCTCTCCTGCCAGCCGGGCATCAGGCTCGCGGCAAAGTCGAGCCCGACGATCGAGTGCACGGAGCAGACGAGCGGCACGGCGAGCGCCGCCATCGTGATCTGCAGTTGCTCGTGCGCCGCCCAGTGCCGGGCCGAGCCGCGCCAGCCGAGCGCGAAGGCCCCGTACACGACCTGCCCGAAGCGCGAGCGCGCCCGGTCGCGCATGGTCGCGAGGTCCGGCAGCAGGCCGAGATACCAGAACAGGACGGAGAACAGGATGTAACTGAGGATCGCCCAGAAATCCCACACGAGGGCGGAGCGCCATTGCGGCCACAGGATCATGGTGTTCGGGTAGGGCGCGAGCCAGTAGGCGTAGAGCGGCCGCCCGAGATGGATGATCGGGAACAGGCCCGCGATCGCGGCCGCGAACAGCGTCATCGCTTCCGCGAAGCGGTTGATGGAGGCGCGCCAGCGCTGCCGGGTCAGGAGCAGCATGGAGGAGATCAGCGTGCCGGCATTGCCGATGCCGATCCACCACACGTAGTTCGCGATCGAGAAGCCCCACACGATCGTGGTGTTGATGCCCGAGAGCCCGATCCCGAAGGTGATCACGGAGCCGATCGCGCCGAGCGTCAGGAGCACGAAGGGCAGCGTCGCGAGCACGGCCAGGAACCAGGCCCTGCTCGGCAGGCCGCGCAGGATCGGGTCCGAGATCGCCGCCGTGACGCGCTCGTTCGACAGGCCGCCCTCGATCCAGCCGGGTGCGGCGATGGCCGGGAGCGCGCTCACGTGCGGTCCTGCGCGAGAGCGGGGTTCGGATCGCGCAAGTCCGCGAGGTAGGTCGTGCGCGGGCGCGTGTTCAGCTCGGCCAAGAGCGAGTAGTGGCGCGGGTCGGCCCGCAGCGGGTGCAGGCGCGAGTTCGCCTGTCCGAGATCGCCGAAGGTGATCGCCTGCGTGGGGCAGGCGGACTGGCAGGCGGTCACGACCGCGCCGTCCGCCATCGGCCGGTCGTCGCGCTCGCTCTCCTGACGCGCGCGGCTGATGCGCTGGACGCAGTAGGTGCATTTCTCCATGACGCCGCGCGCGCGCACCGTGACGTTCGGGTTGCGTTGCGCCTTGAGCGATTCCTCGCCCCCGTTCGCGTATTCCTGCCCGTCCGCGTAGCCGAAGAAGTTGAAGCGGCGCACCTTGTAGGGGCAGTTCGCCTCGCAGAAGCGGGTGCCGATGCAGCGGTTGTAGACCTGGACGTTGAGGCCCTCGCCGTCATGGACGGAGGCCGCCACGGGGCAGACCGGCTCGCAGGGCGCATGCTCGCACTGCATGCAGGGCACCGGCTGGAACCCGCCTTGCGGCGCGTCCGGCGTGCCGCCTTCGTAGAGGTCGACCCGCAGCCAGTGCATGAAGCGCCCGCGCGCGATCTCCTCCGGACCGACGACCGGCACGTTGTTCTCGGATTGGCAGGCGACCACGCAGGCGTTGCAGCCGATGCAGGCGGCGGCATCGATCACCATGCCCCAGGCATGGCCGTCGGCGTCGCCCGTCCAGGGCGCGAGCAGCGTCGGGCGCTCGGGCTCGTCCGGCACCGGCTCGGCGAGGGACGCGAGCGTACGGCGCGGGAACAGCTTCGCCTGGTCGCCGTCCAGCCGGACGACGTGCTGGGTCGTCAGGACGTCGGAGCGGGCACCGGTCCTGGTCACGCCGGAGATCGCGGCGAGCCGCGGGCTCGCGCGCGTCGCGAGCGTATAGGCATCGACCCCGACCCCGTTGCCGATGCGCCCGGCGGCGCTGCGGCCGGAGCCGAGCGCGAGGCTCGCGACCCCGGTCGCGTGAC
>CAHJXE010000352.1 GCA_903644085.1 Hyphomicrobiales bacterium | reverse complement strand
GCGCCAGCTCCATCGACTGGTTGTAGCGTCGCCGCCAGAGCCGCACGCGGTGGAGCGGCACGGGCACGATCACGTCGGCGTCGCGCGCGAGCTCGGCCCCGGCGCGCGCCATCATGCGGCCGAGCGCGGGTGCGAGGTCGAGCCGGTCGGAGTATTTCAGCCGCGCCACGAGATGGCGCGCCGCCTCGTCGTAGCGCACGACCGTGCGGGCGCGGGCGAAGACCGGCGGATCCGCGATCGCGGCCGGCGACACGAGGGTCATCCCGAGATCGACCGGGAACGGCGTCCCCAGCCGCTCGCAATAGGGCCGCTCGACGAAGCGCATGCCGCGCCAGCAGGCGGCGCAGAGCGTGTGCGGCTCGCCCGTCGCGGAGCCGCACGCGATGCAGCCCGGCGGGTAGACGAGCCCGACGAGCGTGCGCCCCGCCTGGGCGAGCCCGAGCCGGACCGACGCCAGCCGGGCGACCCATCGTCGATCCGTGATCGCGCTCTCGTCCATCGCCTGACGATAGCGCCTTGGCGCGGGTGCGGGCCAGTCCGATATGAGCATGATGGATGGACCCGCCCCTCGTCTCTTCGATCGCGCGCTGATGCGGCGGCGCATGGCCCGCGCGGCCGCGGGCGGCCACGCGGATTTCCTGGTGCGGCGCGCCGCCGAGGATCTCGACGAGCGGCTCGGCGTGGTCAAGCGCGACTTCGCTCTCGCGCTCGATCTCGGCACGCCCGGACCCGCGGCGGCCCGGGTCATGACCGCTTCGGGCAAGGCCGCGGAGGTCGTGCGCCTCTCGTCGCTCGCCGGCTCGGACGTGGTGGGCGACGAGGAGGCGCTGCCCTTCCGCGACGGCGCGTTCGACCTCGTGGTGTCGCTCCTGGCGCTCCAGGCCGTCAACGATCTGCCGGGCGTCCTCGTGCAGGCGCGCCGCGCGCTCAGGCCGGACGGCCTCTTCGTCGCGTGCCTCATGGGCGGTGACAGCCTGGCCGAACTCCGCACGTCCTTCGCGGAGGCGGAGAGCGAGATCGAGGGCGGCGTGAGCCCGCGCGTCGCGCCTTTCGCGGAGGTGCGGGCGCTGGGCGGCCTCCTCCAGCGCGCCGGCTTCGCGCTGCCGGTCGCGGATGTGGAGCCCGTGACGGTGCGCTACGCGAGCCCGTTCGGTCTCTTCGCCGACCTGCGCGCCATGGGGCTGACGAACGTGCTCGTCGACCGCCGCCGCACGCCGCTGCGGCGCGCCACGCTGCTGCGGATGGCCGAGATCTATACCCGGCGTTTCGCGGACCCGGACGGGCGGGTCCGCGCGACCTTCGACCTCGTCTGGCTCTCGGGCTGGACCCCGCACGAGAGCCAGCAGAAGCCGCTGAAGCCCGGCTCCGCCACCACCCGCCTCGCGGACGCGCTCGGCGTGCCGCCCCACTGACAGGAGATCGACATGGCCTCTCACATCACCATCACGCCGACGCCCAAGCACGTCCGGGTCGTCGTCGGCGGCGTGGCCGTCGTCGACACGACGCGCGCGCTGTCGCTCAAGGAAGGGAGTTCGCCCGCGGTGCTCTACGTGCCGCGCGCCGATGCCCGGATGGACATGTTCACCCGCACGACGCGCAACTCGCACTGCCCGCACAAGGGTGATGCCAGCTACTACACGGTCGCGGCCGGCGGGTCCGAGCAGCCGGACGCCGCATGGAGCTACGAGACCCCGCTCCCGGCCATGTCCCAGATCGCCGGCCACCTCGCGTTCTATCCGAACAAGGTCGCGATCGAGGAGATCGGGTGACACGCTCACCGACCCTCGATCCGGCGTGAACGCGATCGAGGGTCGGCTCGCCTTGGCCGACGTGCAGGCTGACGGCATCACGAGCGAGATGGTCAGCGAGGCCTGTGGCGCGGTCGTGATCGCGTCCGGACACGTAGGCGACAGAGCACGTCACGCGTCGCGGATGCCCGATGGTCACGATCTTGCAGCCGCCCGGGGAGAGGCACTTGCAGGGTCGTCCGGCTGAGTGTGTATGGGCTGCGAGTACGACACGAGATCGTTTCGCGATCCAACCTTGTCACCAGGAGAGGCTCCATGCTGTCTCGATCGATACTAGGGCTCCTTGTCGCGACAGCGCTCGGCACCACCGCTCGGGCGGCAGATCCGATGCCGATCCACATCACGGTCATCGCCGACCTCGATGACGACCTTTACGGGGCGAGGTCGGGCCGCGGCGGCGTCGACGCCACCCGTATGGCGGTCGCCGATTTCGGCGGCTCGGTGCTTGGACGACCGGTGGTCGTCGACGCGCTGAACGATCACAACAAGCCCGCGGAGGCGCCTGGCCTTGCGACGCAGGCCTACGATGCCGGCGCCGATCTCCTGATGGACCTGCAGAACACGCCAATCGCGCTGGCCGTCAGCAAGATCGCGACGGAGCGGCGTAAGCTCGCGATCAGCACCGGCTCCGCCGCCCCGGCCCTTACTCGCGGCGCATGCAGCCGCTACGTCTATCACTACTCCTTCGACGGTCCTTCGATCGAGACGGCGACCGCCGACTATCTGGCGGCACAGCCGAAGGGCAAACGCTGGGTCATGGTCGCGGGCGATGCCGGCTTCGGTCGCGCCGCCGTCGCCAACTTCACCGCATCCATCACGGCGCATGGCGGGGAAGTTCTGAAATCCGTCACGGTGCCGCTGGGGACGACGGACTACTCGGCCCTGTTGACGGAGATTCGGGGTCTCGGTCCGGACGTGGTCGCGATGTTCAGCGATGCCGCGCGGGCGGATGCCGCCGTCACTGCCGCCACGAACGCGGGATTGAACGCGCAGGTGACGACGGCGCTGCTCTACATCTCGGACGTGGACCGAATCAGGGATGGGTATGCCGGCGTCGTGGCTGCCGTCCCGTGGTACTGGGGACTGGACGCGGCATCCCGTGCCTGGGCCGATCGCTTCGCCGCGAGCCATAACGGGCAGCGTCCGACGGAGGCGCAGGCTGCCGACTACTCCGCCACCACGCAGTGGCTGACCGCCGTGCGCAACGCCGGCACCACGGATGCCGACGCCGTCATCCGCACGCTGGACGGTCACACGTTCAGCGACATGTTCGCCCATAACGGAGAGTTCCGGGCCA
>CAHJXE010000351.1 GCA_903644085.1 Hyphomicrobiales bacterium | reverse complement strand
GCCGAGGTCGTGCGCATGACAGAGCTCGGCCTGATCCCGGATGACGAGCGGCTCGAGATCATCGACGGGGAGATCATCCCGATGTCGCCGCGGGGCTACCGGCACGAGGGCCTGAAGGGCGCCATCAACCGCTTCTGGGGACGCATGTGCCCGGACGGGTACGACTTCGTGCCGGAGACGGGGCTCTACCTGTCGGACTTCGTCTATCTCGAGCCCGATTTCGTGGCCTTCGAGAGCGCGGTCGGCCTGAAGAACCTGCGGGGGCCGGACGTCCTCCTGGCCGTCGAGGTCGCCGACTCGTCGATCCGCTACGACCTGCGGACCAAGCCCGGCATCTACGCCGAGCACGGCGTGCGCGAACTCTGGGTGTTGGACGTGGCGCGGCGGCGCATGCATGTCCACCGCGACCCCGGCCCGGCGGGCTATGCCAGCGTCGACACCGTGCCGGCGCAGGACCGGCTCGTACCGCGGCACGCGCCGGCCGAACTCGGCTTCGTGCTCGACGACCTCATGCCACGCTGATCGTCAGGCTCGGCCGCTCGGCGATCTCTGTTCGCCGACCGCCGCACTCGTGATATTCATTCCTCCCGATGTCCGCCCGCCTCATCACGACCAACGCCGCCGAGGGTTTGCCGCGCCGCCGCTTCACCGTGGACGAGGTCGACGCGATGACGCGCGCCGGCATCCTCCAGGAACACGAACAGGTCGAACTGATCGGCGGGGAGTTCGTCCCGATGGCATCGAAGGGCAGCTTTCACGAACGGATGAAGTCCGCGCTCAACGTTCACTGGGCGCGCCGTCTCCCGGACGACCTCATGTTCTCGAGTGAGACGACGTTCCGGCTCTCGGCCGACACCTACCTGGAACCCGATTTCGTGTTCTACCCTAAGGCAGGCGGCTGGAACGGTCTGGCGGCCGCGACAGCGCAGCTAGTTGTGGAAATCTCGGATTCGAGCCTCGCCTACGATCTCGGCCGCAAGGCGCGACTTTACGCCGGCTTCGGCATCGTGGAGCTGTGGGTCGTGAATGCCCTGACGCGCGAGACCCGCATCCATCGCGACCCGACCGACGGCGGGTACGGGTCCACCGACGATCGCGGGGCGGAGGACGAGCTGGTGCCCGGTTGCGCGGCCGCCCTCGCGGTTATCCTGTCGGATCTGGCGCTACACTGAACGCCGCACGCCGCCTAACTCAGGTCATCCCATGTCGTTCTGGACGCGCCTCTTCGGCGGCGGCACATCCGCCGAGACCGGACCCGCGAAGCCCACCGCCGAGATCGAGCATGGCGGCTTCACGATCCGGGCCGAGCCCTACCGCGCGGAGGGCGGGCAGTTCCAGACGGCCGGCACGGTCGTGAAGGTGATCGACGGCGAGACGCGCGAGCATCGCTTCGTGCGCGCCGACCGTTTCGCGGGCGTCGAGGACGCGACGCAGTTCGCACTCGCCAAGGGGCGGCAACTCGTCGACGAGCAGGGCGAGCGCCTGTTCCGCGAACCGGGGCGGCCTTCCGGCTCGCCACGTTGAGCGAGGGTCCCGCCGAGGCGGCCCTCGTTCGGCTGCTGGGCAGTCTCCGCGAGGGCGGCTATCGATTCGTCACACCGACACCCGCCACGCATGCGAGGGTGAACGCGCGGCCAGGGCATGAACAGGCGCGCGACCTCGCGGACGTGTTCGGCTGGAGCCGCCGATTTGCGGACGAGATCGTGCCCCAGCCGCTCCTCGCGCTCATGCGCGAGGCGGAGATCCTGGAGCGCGACGGCACGCTCTGGCGAAGCCGGGTTCGCATGTCCTCGCTCGGCGGTTTCCTCTTCGCGCACTCCGCTTACCCGACGGTCTCGGCCGAGTCCGTGTTCTTCGGCCCCGACACCTACCGCTTCGGCCGCGCGATCGCCTCGGCCTTGCGTGAGAGGAGTACCCCCGTCCGGCGCGCCGTCGATATCGGCTGCGGCGCGGGGCCGGGCGCGATCCTGGTCGCGGCGGCGCACCCTGAGGCCGAGACCCTGATGGTCGACATCAACGAGGCGGCGCTGCGGCTCGCGCGGGTCAACGCCGCGGCGGCCGGGCTGCCGCGTGCGGTCGCACTGCGGAGCGACCTCCTCACCGCCACGACGGGCGCGTTCGACCTCGTCGTGTCGAACCCGCCCTACCTGAACGATCCGCTCGAGCGCGCCTACCGGCACGGCGGCGGCCCGCTCGGGGCGGCTCTCTCGCGCCAGATCCTGGACGCCGCGCTCCCGCGGCTCGCGCCCGGCGGCACGCTCGTCCTCTACACGGGTGTCGCGGTCGTGCAGGGCCGCGACCCGTTCCGCCATGAGGCCACCGACCGTCTCGCGGCTGCGCAGGACGTGTCCTGGTCCTACGAGGAGGTCGATCCGGACGTGTTTGGCGAGGAGCTCGACAGCCCTGCCTACGCGGAGGCGGATCGGATCGCCGCCGTGGTGCTCACCGCCACACGTCGCGCGGCATGATCAGACCGGCACGGCGTCGGCGTTCTCGCCGCCCAGCCGCGGCTCTGCTAACGGGAGATCAAGAACACGGGAGACACGAGGATGGCCGGCACGATCCTGGACGAACGCGTGCTCGACGGCCGCGCCTCCTGGCTGCGGCTCCTCACCGCGATCGCGTTCACGACGGTCGGGGGCGTCGGCATGTGGTCGGTCGTCGTGGCGCTCCCGGCCGTGCAGGCCGAGTTCGGGGTCGCGCGCGGGGGCGCGTCCCTGCCCTACACGCTCCAGATGGTGGGCCTCGGCTTCGGCGGCGTCGCCATGGGACGGCTGGCGGACCGCTTCGGGGTCGCGGTCCCGGCGACACTCGGAATCCTCCTCCTCGCGGCCGGCTACGTGGCGGCGGCGCTCGCGCCCAACATCACGGTGTTCGCGCTGGCGCACGGGCTCCTCATCGGGGTCGGCTGCTCGGCGAGCTTCGGCCCGATGATGTCGGACGTGTCGCTCTGGTTCACGCGCCGGCGCGGCATCGCGGTCGCGATCTGCGCCTCGGGCAACTATGTCGGGGGCGCGATCTGGCCGCCGCTCGTGCAGGGCCTCATCGCGTCGTATGGCTGGCGCATCACCCACCTGGCGATCGCCGCGACGTGCCTCGTGCTGATGCTGCCCTTGACGCTCGGCCTGCGACGGGC
>CAHJXE010000350.1 GCA_903644085.1 Hyphomicrobiales bacterium | reverse complement strand
TGACGCGCGTCGCGTCGAGCCACATCCGGGTCGGCACTTTCCAGTTCTTCGCCGCGCGGCGCGACGTCGAGGGCCTGCGCGCGCTCGCCGACCACGTCATCGCCCGCCATTACCCGGCGGCGCGCGAGGCCGCACAGCCCTACCGCGCGCTGCTGGACGCGGTCGTGGCCGCCCAGGCGGACCTGATCCCGCGCTGGCTCCTCGTCGGCTTCATCCACGGGGTAATGAACACGGACAACATGTCGGTCGCGGGCGAGACCATCGATTACGGGCCGTGCGCCTTCATGGACGCCTACCACCCGGCGACCGTGTTCAGCTCGATCGACCAGGGCGCCCGCTACGCCTACGCCAACCAGGGGCGCATCGCGCACTGGAACCTCGCGCGGCTCGCCGAGACGCTGATGCCGCTGATCTCGGACGACGAGAGCGTCGCGATGAGCGAGGCCGAGGCCGCGCTCGCGGCCTTCCCGCCGCGGTTCCAGGCGAACTATCTCGCCGGGCTGCGCACCAAGCTCGGCCTCGCGAGTGTGGGGGAGGGCGACGCGGAGCTGGTCTCCGGCCTCCTCACCGCGATGGCTGAGAACGGGGCGGACTTCACCCTCACGTTCCGGCGGCTCGCCGACGCGGCTTCGGGTCCGGAGCACGACGAGCCCGTGCGCGAGCTCTTCGTCGACCCGACCGCCTTCGATCGCTGGGCGACGTCCTGGCGCGCGCGCCTCGAGGCGGAGGCGGGGGACGCCGCGACCCGCCGCGTTACGATGCGCGCGGTCAGCCCGGCCTTCATCCCGCGCAACCACCGGGTTGAGGCCGTGATCCGGGCGGCCGTCGACCGGGACGACTTCGCGCCCTTCGCGGAACTCGTCGAGGTGCTGGCGCGCCCCTTCGAGGACCAGCCCGGGATGGCCCGCTACGCCGTCCCGCCTGAAGAGACCGAGCGGGTGCTGGAGACGTTCTGCGGGACGTGAACGAGGCGGCGGACGCTCGGCGCGCAGCTACCGGGGCGAATCGGTCCGTGTCGCGTTGGCCACCGCGTCGCCGAGACCCTCGTCTACGTGACGTGGGCGACCGACCTGTTCGGCGCCACCTCCAGGATCGCGCAGCGCGACGGGCGCCTCGTCGAGACGTACGCCTGCGCGGGCCTCATCTACGTCGTGATCGGCTGTAGGGCCTCGCAGGCGGTGCAACGCCTCCAGCGCGGTCTCGTCCATGCCCGTTGAACAGCGATCCGATCGGATGTCGAAGGAACGGTGAAGGCGGACGGGGCGGCCTGGTGCGACCCGTCCAGGAACGCGACGAGAATCGAGCCCGAGCTCACATCGAGTCGCTGCTAAACGTCGGTTCACCATGATTCAAGCAGAGTTCCGTCGCATCGGACCCGGTTAGGGTGGCGTCGCGTAGATGGATCATGACCGACACAACCTTCGCCTCGCTGACGAACCTGCTGCGCCGCTTCTCCGGTGATGAAAGTGGAGCGACAGCCATCGAGTACGGCCTCATCGCCGCTCTGATCGCCGTCGTGATCATCGCGGCTGTTCGTCGTCTCGGCACGAACCTGAGCGCGAAGTTCAACACGATCGCCGCCTCTGTGAGTTGATCGCAGCCGAGGTGGAAGGCCGCGCCCGGCCGCGGGTGCTCCACCACGATCACCGCCGCGATCGCGATCCGTGTCAGTGCGCGCGCCTCATCACGATCGTCCGGCCTGCCATCGCGTTCGAGTTCTTGCGGAGCGCGCGAAATCGATCCCGGTGTCAGAGTAGCAAATCGGTTAACGCGCCGAACAACATTCGACTGACCGTTTCCGCTCTAAATTGTAGTCTGTCACGTACGAGTACCACCTATGATGAAGAGGTGGCCGACATGACGATAAGTGACTTCAATTTCGACGACATGCTGGAGATCTGTCGGGAACAGCCGAGCTCCACCGAAAACATCCGCCGCCTGATGCTCAGAGCGAGATCGCGTGAGCAGCGCACTCGCGCGGTGGCGCTGTTTGCTGGCATCAGGCCAGAAACCACGATCCAGGCGAAAGTCCGGCTCAGCGTCGCCGACCTTCTGGAAGGCTTCAATTTGCCCGACAGCGCTGCCCGTTGGCGCGATCCGTCGCCGCGAGCACGCGACTGACGTTCGCAGACCCCCACTCGCTCTCGCGAGCGGCCGGCCTCCGGGTCGGCGGCTCGTCGTCGTTGGTTCGTCAGCGATTCGGCCCGGACGTGTCCTGGATCGCCGGCTCACGCATGGAGGCCTGTAGCTTCGCCATGCCGGCGATCCAGCGATCGTAATTCTCGACCTTGCGCCTCATGTAGCCGGCGACCTGCTCATGAGGCAGGATCAAGAAGGTCTCGCGCTCGATGCCGTCGAGCGCAGCTCTCGCAACTGCGTCCGGGCTCAGCACGCCGTCCAGCGAGGCGGGACTGCGAGGAGACCGACGCAGCATGGAGGTGTCGACACCCTGGGGGCAAAGAACCGACACACGGATCCCATGTGCACGATGAGCGATGGCGAGGCTCTCCGCGAAACCGACTGCCGCGTGCTTGGTGGTCGCGTAGGCGGGGCTCCCGATCTGCGACAGCAGGCCTGCGGCTGATGCCGTGTTGAGGAAGTATCCGCCGCCGCGCGCCCGCATGAGCGGGACCAGGATGCGGGCGACCCGCACATGTGCCATCACGTTGATGGCCCAACTCCGGCCCCAGGCCTCATCCGACGCGCCGCCGGCGTTCTCCGTTGTGGCATCGTAGCCCTGAAGCACGCCGGCATTCGAGCAGAACAGGTCGATCGGACCGACCGTCCTCTCCGTCGTGGTGATCAGTTCGGCGAGTTGACGGCCGTCTGCGACGTCACAGGTTCGAGCGCTCCCGCCGATCTCGTGCGCGACATCCCGAGCTCCATCGCCGTCGAGATCAGACACGATCACATGCCGGGCACCCGCCTGCGCCAGGGCATGACAGAGAGCCCGCCCGATCCCGCTCGCACCGCCTGTGACGACTGCGACCTTACCCGCGACGTCCATGATCGATCTCCAGACTGACCCGCGGCCGCCCTCCCATTCCGTCCGGAGACGCCGCCTGCCGGACGATCCTGGCCGATCGCCCAACCGGATCCAAGCGCTGCGGTCATAGCGTGAGCCTTGACGACGACGGATGGCCTAA
>CAHJXE010000349.1 GCA_903644085.1 Hyphomicrobiales bacterium | reverse complement strand
GGCCGAACTCGCCCAGGACGCGGACGTGATCGTGCCCGTGCCGCTCCACCGCGTGCGGCTCTGGCGGCGACGCTACAACCAGTCGATGGAGCTGGCGCGCCCCGTCGCGGCCGCATCGGACAAGCCCTGCGACCCGTCGCTCCTCGCCCGGGTGAAGCGCACGCGGCCGCAGGTCGGCCTCTCGCGGGCGCAGCGCGGCGAGAACCTCCAGGGCGCGTTCCGAGTGCCCGACGACGCGAAGCCCCGCCTCGCCGGGCGGCGCGTGCTCCTCGTGGACGACGTGATGACCACGGGCGCGACCGCGAACGCCGCCGCGCGGGCGCTCTTGCGAGGCGGGGCGTCGGCCGTCGATCTCCTGACCTTCGCGTCCGTGGTGCCGGACGGGTAGCGTCCGTGGTGCCGGACGGGTAGGTTGCGGGATCGGCGCGTCGCGCTACATTCGGGTCCAACACAGAGGCCCGTCATGCCGCCCGTCACGATCTACACGAAGAGCTGGTGCCCCTATTGCTCGGCCGCCAAGGAGCTCCTGGCGAAGAAGGGCGTGCCCTTCACCGAGATCGAGATCACCGGCAAGGCGGCGGAGCGGGCCGAGATGATCGGGCGCAGCGGCGGCGGGTCCAGCGTACCGCAGATCTTCATCGGCGAGCGCCATGTCGGCGGCTGCGACGACCTCTACGCCCTCGACCGTGGCGGCGCGCTCGACCCGCTCCTCGCGGCCGCCTGACAGGAGCCGAGCTCATGACCACAGCCACGACTTTCGTCGCCGCCTGCGCGACCATGCGCTCCGGCCGCGACGTGCTGGCGAACCGCGACGCCGCGATCGCGCTTGTCCGGGAGGCCGCGTCCGGCGGGGCAGACTTCGTGCAGACGCCGGAGATGACCTCGCTCGTCGACCGCAACCGCGCCGAGTCGTTCGGCAAGATCGTCCCGGAGGCGTCCGACCCGACGCTCGCCGGCCTGCGCGAGGTCGCGCGCGAACTCGGCATCACCGTGCAGATCGGGTCGCTCGCCATCCGCAACGGTGACAAGGTCGCGAACCGCGCCTTCCTGATCGACCCCGACGGCGAGATCGCGGCGCGCTACGACAAGGTCCACCTTTTCGACGTCGACCTGCCGAACGGCGAGTCTTGGCGCGAATCCTCGACCTATACGGGCGGCGACACGGCGGTGCTCGCGGCGACGCCTTGGGGGGATCTCGGCCTCACCATCTGCTACGACGTGCGCTTCCCGGCACTCTACCGGACGCTCGCCGAGGGCGGCGCGTCGTTCCTCTCGGCGCCGGCCTGCTTCACGCGCCAGACCGGCGAGGCGCATTGGCACGTGCTGCATCGCGCCCGCGCGATCGAGACCGGCTCGTTCATGATCTCGGCCGCCCAGGGCGGCACCCACGAGGACGGGCGCGAGACCTTCGGGCACTCGCTCATCGTCGACCCCTGGGGCCGGATCCTGGCAGAATCGGGCGCGGAGCCCGGGGTCGTGATGGCGCGGATCGACCCCGCCCTCGTCGCGGACGCGCGCGGCCGCATCCCGGCGCTGAAGAACGCGCGCCCCTTCCGGCTCGACGATTCCGCCGCCCGCCCGCGGCCGGATCTGCGACCACTTGCCGCCGCGGAGTAGCGGAGCGCTCGTCGCCATGTGCGACGGCCGCAGCGTTCCGCCGAGCACGAGCACATGATCCGCTACGCCCTGGCCTGCGACGACGGCCACGAGTTCGAATCCTGGTTCCCCTCCAGCGCGTCCTACGACGCGCAGGCGGCGAGTGGGTTCGTGTCGTGCCCGGTCTGTGGCTCGGCGAAGGTCGAGAAGCGCATCATGGCGCCCTCGCTCGGCCGCAAAGGAGCCCCGGTCAAGGAGGCTCCGTCCAACCCGCGCGAGGGCGAGGCTGCGCCCGCCACTCTGCCCGTCCCGGCGCCGCAACCGATGGCGCTGATGTCGGAGCGGGACATCGCGATCCGCGCCATGATGCGCGCCGTGCGCGAGCACGTGACGAAGACCGCCGACTATGTCGGACCGACCTTCGCGGACGAGGCGCGCAAGATGCATTACGGCGACATCGAGCACCGCTCGATCTACGGCGAATCGACGCCCGACGACACGCGCGCGCTGATCGAGGAGGGGATCGAGATCCACCCCCTCCCGACGGTGCCGGATGAGCGCAACTGACCGTCTTCTTCACCTCGGACCATCACTTCGGCGACGCGCGCCGGCTCGGCATCGACCGGCGGCCCTTCGCGTCCGCGGCCGAGATGGATGCCGCCATGGTGGAGCGTTGGAACGCGGCGGTCGGCCCCGCCGACGAGGTCTGGCACCTGGGCGACGTCGCGAAGACCCCCGATCCGGGGGGGATCGAGATGCTGCTCGGCCGATTGCATGGCACGAAGCACCTCCTCATCGGCAACAACGACCCGCCCGCGACGCTCGCGGCCGCGGGCTGGACGAGCGTCGCCCATTATGCCGAGATCGTCGTGGACGGGACCGCGCTCGTGCTCGGCCATTATCCGTTCCGTACCTGGAACGGCATGGGGCGCACGATGGGGCGCGGCGCGATCAACCTGCACGGCCACAGCCACGGCCGGCTGGGCCGTATGACGCGGCAATACGATGTCGGGGTCGACGTGCGGGATTTCAGGCCCGTGACGCTGTCCGAGTTGCGCGCCGATCGGCGGCGCACGAGCACCGCAGGAACGAGAGCATGAGCGAGACGCACACACGCCATCAACCGGCGGCCAGCCGGCCGGGACATCCGCTCGCATCGAGCCGCCGGGTCGGGGCGATCGAGGTTGTGGCGCTCTCGGACGGGCGGATCGACCTGCCGATGGGGCTCTTCCCGGACGCGGACACGGCCGTGACCGGCGACGCCCCGATCCCGACCTGCGTCAACGCCTACCTGCTGAAGACACCCGGCCGGACCTACCTCGTGGATGCCGGGATGGGCGGGGCGCACGGCGACGCGCTCGGTCACGTGCAAGACGCCCTGGCGTCGGTCGGGATCGAGCCGGCTTCGATCGACACGATCCTCATGACGCATCTCCACGGCGATCATGCGGGCGGGTTGTGCGATGCGGCGGGCGGGGCGCTCTACCCCAACGCCGAACTACTCGTCGCCGAACCCGAAGTGGCATTCTGGCTCGACGAGGGCCTGCCCGCCCGCGCGCCCGACGCGATGA
>CAHJXE010000348.1 GCA_903644085.1 Hyphomicrobiales bacterium | reverse complement strand
GACCCGCCTGGTCGAGCCCGCGCAGCTCGCCCGCGACCGTGAAGGCGCCGGGCTCCCCGGTGACCGTGTAGAGGTGGTAGCCCGCCCGGTGCGTCAGCGCCCCGCCGCGCGCGGAGGCGCTGGGGGCGCCCACCACCGGCACGAGGCCGGTCGGGCCCTCGATCTGCGCGATCGACCCCACGTGGTTGTGCCCGTGAATGATGAGCTCCGCGCCGACGCGGCCGATCATCCGCTCGAACTTGCGCGCGTCGACGAGGTTGCGGCCGGCGGGCGCCCCCGCGACGTGCGGCGGGTGGTGGATCAGCACGACGCGCACCAGAGGCTCGGCGGCGAGCGACGCCAGCATGGCCTCCGCGTTCTTGATCTGCGCGCGGCCGAGCTTGCCGCTCGCGACGAAAGGCGGGGTCGGGACCGCCGAGGAGAGCCCGACGATCGCGACCGGCCCGCGCCGGCGCAGATACGGGAACCGGCTGGCGCCGGTCGCCCCGTCGGCCGCCACGAAGGGCGCGATCGTCTTGAGGAGGCCTGCCAGCGCGCCCGGCACGTAGGCGTCGTGGTTGCCGGGCACGAAGCTGACGAACTCGGGCTGCCCGAGTCCGTCGAGGAAGATGCGCGAGCTCGGCCACTCGCTGGCGAGCCCGAGATTGCACACGTCGCCCGTGCACGCGATGTGGTCGGGCGCCTGCTCGATCAGGTCGCGCACGAGCGCGGCGAGCAGGTCCATATCATGGGCCTGCGCCCGCCCGCGCCGCCAGTTCATGTAGCCGGTGATGCGCTTGCCGAAGAGGTGGCGCAGCGCCGGCCGCGGGAGCGGCCCCACATGCGGGTCGGTCAGGTGGGCGAAGCGGAACATGCCCGCCGACCCTCGGGCCGGGACACGTCCCGCGTCAAGCGCCGGCCGTCGGTCGGCTAACCGGGCGAACGCTCGGCCGGCTTCGCGTCGAGATCGCCGCGGCGCATCATCCCGTCGTGCCCGCCACCCGGCCCGCGGCGCTCCATCCCGCCACGCTCCATCCCGCCGCCTGGGCGCACGAAGCGCGCCAGGATCGCGAGCCGGCGCTTCTGGCCCTCGTCGAGCGAGGCGTAGAGCGGGGTCGACGCGTCGGCGAGCTTGCGGAGCGCGTCCGCGGAGGCCGCCTGACGGTCAGCCATGAAGCGCAGGGTGCCGGGCATGTCCTGGCGGCTGTCGTCGCTCATGCCGGCGAAGCGCTCGCGGCGCGCCATCGCGGCGTCGCGGCGCTGCTTCACCAGGCCCCGGATCGCCTCCTCGACGGGCGGCCACAGCTTCTCCTGGTCGGCATTGAGCTTGAGGCCGGCGTGGAGCGCCGCGATGCGGGCATCCGTGAAGGCCGCGCGATCCTCGCTCGAGAGGGGGCCTCGCATGCCGTGCATGCCGGGACCGTCCTGGAAGGGCCCACCGGAAAACGCGCCGCCTGGGACACGGTCCTGCGCATAGGCCACGGCCGCGAGGCCGAGAGCCGCCGTGACGCCGACCAACACGCGCTTCATGAGACACTCCGGGTTCGCGATTTCATCGTATCGTGCCGGCCTCGCGGGCCGAACGCGGACAACCTGCGCCGCACCGGGTTACGGCGGCGTCGCGGCTGCATTACATCGCGGCAATGTCCCCCATAGCTGCCCGACTCGCGTGAGTTGGTCCCCCGAACAGGATGCTGCACTGAAAGCCGTGGCGGCCTGGCTGAAGAAGCCCGACCGGCCGATCTTCCGCCTGTTCGGCTACGCGGGCACCGGCAAGACGACGCTCGCGCGCCACATCGCGGAGGCGGTGGACGGGGACGTCCAGTTCGCGGCGTTCACCGGCAAGGCGGCGCTCGTGCTGCGCGAGAAGGGGTGCGGCGAGGCCTCCACCATCCACAGCCTGATCTACCGCTCGCGCGGCTCCGGCGAGACCGGCCCGCGCTTTGTGCTGAACCGGTCGAGCGAGGCCGCGAAGGCGAAGCTCATCGTGATCGACGAGTGCTCGATGGTGGACGAGGAGCTCGGGCGCGACCTCCTGTCCTTCGGGACCCCGGTCCTGGTGCTGGGCGACCCGGCGCAGCTCCCTCCCGTGAAGGGCTCGGGCTACTTCACGGAGCAGGAGCCGGACGCGATGCTCACGCAGGTGCATCGCCAGGCCGAGGACAGCCCGATCATCCGCCTGTCGATCCGGGTCCGCGAGGGCGGCGCGCTGGAGCGGGGCGACCACGGCGACGCCAAGGTGGTGTCGCGCCGCGACATCGATTCCGACCTCATCCTGCGCGCCGACCAGGTGCTCGTCGGGATGAACAAGTCGCGCCGCGCCTACAACGCGCGCATCCGCCAGCTGAAGGGCTTCCGCGACCCGATGCCCGCCCAGGGCGAGAAGCTCGTCTGCCTGCGCAACGACAAGACCAAGGGCCTGCTCAACGGCGGGCTGTTCACGATCCGGGCCGCGCGCGGCGAGCGGGGCGGCCTCGTCGAGCTCGACGTCTCGGCCGAGGAGGATGGGAAACGCTCGACCCGCGTGTCTGTGCCGCGCGAGTTCTTCGAGGGCCGCGAGGAGGACCTGTCCTTCGCGACGCGCCGCAAGTCGGACGAGTTCGATTACGGCTACGTGATGACCGTCCACAAGGCGCAAGGCTCGCAATGGGACGACGTCGTGCTCTTTGACGAGAGCTTCGCGTTCCGCGAGCACCGCACCCGTTGGCTCTATACGGGGCTTACACGAGCCGCGAAGCGGTTGACGGTCGTCGTGTGATACCGGCTCCCGATCGGGTCGGAGAGCCGGCATCGGTCATCAGCGCAGCAGCCGCGGGCCGATGAGAGCACCGATCACCGTCGGGACCGCGATGCCGAGCCCGTACCACACGAGCACGAAGGGCATCGCGCTCTCGTCGCACGAGACGGCGTACACGAAGGCCGCGCTCCCGCCGGCCGCGAGGCCGATCGCCGCTCCCGCGGCCGCGAGGCGCGTCGGCGCCATGCAGCGGACCGCCCAGATGCCGCCGGCCAGGATCGGCAGGGCGAGCAGTATGACGAGCCACGGGCAGGAGGCCGCGGTCGACCCCATGACGAGACCGCGCGCCTCTGTCGCCGGGGTCCTGGCGAGTTGCGTCACGGCCAGGCACGCCATCGCGAGCACCACCACGACCGCCCATCGCGTCGCGCCCTTCGCGGCGAGACCCGGCCGGGCGAGCCGTCCCGCGGCCG
>CAHJXE010000347.1 GCA_903644085.1 Hyphomicrobiales bacterium | reverse complement strand
GGGCGAGCCGCGTTCGGGCGCGAAGAAGCCCGCCCCGCCCGACGACAAGGACGACGAGCTGGCGGCGCGCCCGGGCGCCTTCGCGCCGACGCCGACCAAGCTGCCGAGCACGCTCCACAAGGAGCGGGTCGTCGCGCCGCATACGGCCGCACCCGATCTCGGGGTGGACCTGTCGAAACGCAGCTCCGTCGGGGTGTTCGGCGAGGTCGGCCGGATCAACCGCGAGGACATCCGGTCGAGCACCGTCAAGGAGGGCCGCGACGTCGGGGCGGGCGTCACCTGGCAGTACAAGTTCGACAGCCGCTGAGGATGAAGCTCCTCCTCGTCGTCGCGGTCGCGCTGATCGACCCGGATGGCCGCGTGCTCGTGGCGGAGCGCCCCGCCGGCAAGCAGCTCGCGGGCCTGTGGGAGTTCCCGGGCGGCAAGGTCGAGCCCGGCGAGCGGCCGGAAGCCTGCCTCATCCGCGAGCTCAGCGAAGAGCTCGGGATCGCGGTCGAGGAGGCGTGCCTCGCGCCGCTCACCTTCGCGAGCCACCCTTATGAGGAGTTCCACCTCCTCATGCCGCTCTATGTCTGCCGGCGCTGGTCGGGCTTCGCGGAGCCGCTGGAGGGCCAGCGTCTCGCCTGGGTACGGCCGCGAGACCTGCGCGCCTATCCCATGCCGCCTGCCGACGCGCCGCTCATCCCGGCGCTGATCGAGCTCGTGGGTCCGCTCGCGAGATAGCGCGCCGCCGCCCCGCGTCGTGATCCGGCGATCGTGGGACGCTCGTCCGGTGCGGGCTGCCACCGGGCACGTCTCTATCCGGCGCCTGCCCGGGCCGACCCCTCCTCCGTCACAGGATGAAGCGGCTGAGGTCCGTGTTGCGCGCGAGATCCTCGACCTGCCCGCGCACGTAGGCGCCGTCGATCGAGACCGCCTCGCCCGAGCGGTCGGGCGCCGTGAACGAGATCTCGTCGAGCACGCGCTCCAGCACCGTCTGGAGGCGGCGCGCCCCGATGTTCTCGACCGACGAGTTCACGTCGACCGCGACCTTGGCGAGCGCCTCGATCGCGTCGTCCGTGAAGGCGAGGTCGATGCCCTCCGTCCTCATCAGCGCGACCGTCTGCTTGATGAGCGAGGCCTCGGTCTCGGTCAGGATGCGGCGGAAATCGTCGATCGTGAGAGGGTTCAGCTCGACCCGGATCGGGAGCCGCCCCTGCAATTCGGGCAGCAGGTCCGACGGCTTCGAGACGTGGAACGCCCCGGACGCGATGAACAGGATGTGGTCCGTCTTCACCGAGCCGTGCTTCGTCGCGACGGTGGTCCCCTCGATGAGAGGCAGGAGGTCGCGCTGGACGCCCTCCCGCGAGACGTCGGCGCCCCCGCGCCCGCCGCCCTCGGACCGGGCGCAGATCTTGTCGATCTCGTCCAGGAACACGATGCCGTTGTTCTCGACGCGGTCGATCGCCTCCTGGACGATCGCGTCCGTGTCGATGAGCTTGTCGGATTCCTCCGCGAGGAGCGGCGCGTGGGCGTCGCGCACGGTGAGGCGCCGCGTCTTCGGGCGCGAGCCGCCGAGCGCCTTGCCCAGCATGTCGGAGATGTTGATCGCCCCCATGGAGGCGCCCGGCATGCCGGGTATCTCGAACATCGGCAGACCCGATGGCCCGCCGCCCGCGATCTCCACCTCGATCTCCTTGTCGTCGAGCTCGTTCGCCCTGAGCTTGCGACGGAACGAGTCGCGCGTCGCGGCCGACGCCGTCGTGCCGACCAGCGCGTCCAGCACCCGCTCCTCGGCGGCGAGCTCGGCCTTCGCGTCGACATGGCGGCGGCGCTCGTCGCGCACGAGCCCGATGCCGATCTCCACGAGGTCGCGCACGATCTGCTCGACGTCGCGCCCCACATAGCCGACCTCGGTGAACTTCGTCGCCTCCACCTTGAGGAACGGCGCGCCCGCGAGCTTCGCCAGCCGGCGCGAGATCTCGGTCTTGCCGCAGCCCGTCGGCCCGATCATCAGGATGTTCTTCGGGGCGATCTCGTCCTTCAGCGGCCCTTCGACCTGCTGGCGCCGCCAGCGGTTGCGCAGCGCGATCGCGACCGCGCGCTTGGCGTCCGCCTGGCCGACGATGAAGCGGTCGAGCTCGGAGACGATCTCGCGGGGAGAGAATGTGGTCATGTCGTCAATCTAGGGTGTCGTGTGCTGTGCTGCATCGTCCGTCAACGACGGTGCGGCCGTGTCGAGGCTGGCGGGCGGCACTTAGCCTTCCAGATCATCGAGCGTGATCCGCAGGACCTCAGCCAGTCTCCGGAACGTGTCTCGCGTGCCCTTCCGACGCCCCTGCTCCAGCTGTGCGAGATAGGGCTGCTTGCACCCGATCTCCGTCGCGAGAGCGGCCTGAGACAGGCCCCGACGGCGACGCCAGAAGGCGAGCGGCGTGGGCGCCGCCAGAAGCTCGGACATCTCGTCCTGCGTGAGCGCCGTATCGGGATCGGCCCGGTAGGACGCGAGCGCCCCGTCGGCGGTCCTCGCGTCGCAAGCCGTCTCGGCGGCCTCGACGAGCCGCTCGTAATCCGCCGCCGCGAGGATCACGATCGGCTCGCCCGAGGGGGCCGTGGTTCGGATCGGCTGGTTCACGACGGGCTCCTAATCGTAGATGTTGCCGCGCGGGGCGACGTCGATGACGAGCAGGTCGTCGCCGTCCTGCAAAAATACAATCCGAAACTCACCCACACGGAGCCTGCTCTCAGGTCGCCCCTTCAGTCGAGTCACGTTATTGGCGAGAGAGTCCGGGTCGCTCGCGAGCTCCTGGATCTTGTCCATCAGGCGCGGAGCAACGTTCCGATGTCGGCGCAGGCCGCGCTGAGCCGGAGCGAGAAAACGGATCGCCATCCGGCATCATCGCATGAAGCAATGTGTCTTCAAAGCGATCAGCGATATCCATGAACCGGTCACGTCCGACCCGTCTCGTCGAGGCTCTCAACGACGACGTTCCCGTTCGTGTAGACGCAGATCTCGGCCGCGATCGCGAGGGCGCGTCGCACGATGGATTCGGGGTCGCGGTCGGTCTCGACGAGCGCGCGCGCGGCCGCGAGCGCGTAGTTGCCGCCCGAGCCGATCGCCATCACGGCCCCGTGCTCGCTCGTCTCCGGTTCGAGCACGTCGCCCGCGCCGGACAGCAGCAGGCCGACCTCGCCGTCCGCCACCAGCATCATGG
>CAHJXE010000346.1 GCA_903644085.1 Hyphomicrobiales bacterium | reverse complement strand
CCCTCAACCGCACGACCGAGGAGGCCAAGGACGAGTGGGGCGTCGAGAAGATCGGGTGAGGGCGGCCTACCTCACGAGAAGCGGATCGTCGTGCGTCCTTCGAGGCCCCACTATGCGGGGCACCTCAGGATGGGGCGCGTTGGAGCGGTGACCTCCTCGTGCTGAGGTGCTCGGCGTAGCCGAGCCTCCAAGCACGCTGACCGTTTTGCGGCTACAGTTGAAACCCGACGAGCCGTCGCGCCACCCCGGCGATCTCGGGCGCGTCGACGTTCGCGAAGGCGAGCCGCAGGTAGTCCGACTGGCCCGGCCCGAAAGCGTCGCCGGGCAACGTGACTACGCCGCGGCGGGTCGCCAGCGCTTCCGCGACCTCCCAGGCCGATCGGCCGGGATAGGGATGGCGCAGGTACGCGAAATAGGCGCCCTGGCTGTCGATCCGCCACTCCGGCACGCCCGCGAAAGCGTCCCGGCAGGCCGCGCTCCGGCCGTTCATCGTGACGCGGTTCTCCGCCCGCCAGTCGCGCAGGCCCTCGACGCCCCAGGCGAGCGCCGCCTGACCGACCCGTGGGGCGCAGATCTGCAGGCAGTCTAGGATCTTGGTGATTTCCCCGATCATCGCCTGGCCGGCCACGATCGCGCCTGCCCGGAAGCCCGGCACGCAGTAGGATTTCGAGAAGCTGTAGAGCTGGACCACGTGCTCCTGCCAGTCGCCGCCGAAGAGGTCGTGCGGGCGGTCGACCCCGGCCGGCAGGAAATCGCGGTAGGTCTCGTCGACCACGAGCACGATTCCGCGCTCGCGCGCGAGCTCCGCGAATGCCGCGACCGTCGCCGGCGGGTAGATCGCGCCGGTCGGGTTGTTCGGCGAGACGAGGAAGATCGCCTTGACGCGGGGATGGAGGAGCCGCGCCGCCTTCTGCGCGTCCGGCACGAAGCCGTTCTGCGCCCCGCAGGGCAGGGGCACGACATCGACGCCTAGCAGACCCGCGTTCATCTGATGGTTGAAGTACCAGGGCACCGGCAGCATGATCGCGTCGCCCGCCTTCGCAACGAGCATTGTGACCGCGAAGGACGCCATGTTGGCGCCCGTGGTGATCGCCACATGGCCGGGCTCGATCTGTGTGCCGTACAGGCTCGCGACCTCGGCCGCGTAGGCGGTCCGGAGCGCGAGGTCGCCCGTGATCTCGCCGTAAGCGTAGCTCGCGGGATCCGCGGCGGCCCCCGCCATGCGGGCGACGAGGTCCGGATGCGCCGGGTAGCCCGGCACCGCCTGGGTCAGGTCGATCGCCGGCCCGAACGCGCCGTCGTAGCGCGCCGCCCAGCCGCGCGCTTCCGGGATCGGCGGCGCCGCGACGCCTGCGACGAACGGGTTCACCGTGATGCGGCTCAGTCCTTCGCCCGCTCGACGTAGGAGCCGTCCTGCGTCATCACCACGATGCGGGTGCCGGCCGCGACGTGCGGCGGCACCATGGTGCGCACCCCGTTCGACAGCATGGCGGGCTTGTAGGAGGAGGAGGCGGTCTGGCCCTTCATGGTGGGCTCGGTCTCGGTGATCTCCAGCGTCACGCGCTGCGGCAGCTCGATCGCGATCGCGACGCCGTTATAGGTTGAGAGCGAGACCTGCATGTTCTCCTGCAGGTAGGGCGCCGAGTCCCCGATGATGTCCTTGCCGACGGAGAGCTGGTCGTAGGTCTCGGGATTCATGAAGTGGAACCCGTCGGAATCCTGGTAGAGGAAGGTATGCGGCCGGTCCTCCACGAAGGCGCGCTCGACCTGCTCGGTCGTGCGATACCTCACCGACACCTTCACGCCGTCCGAGATGCGGCGCATGTCGAGCTGGGTCACGGGTGTGCCCTTGCCGGGATGGATGTTCTCGGCCGTCACGATCACGTACAGCTTGTCGTCGGCTTCCACGACGTTGCCCTTGCGCAGGGTGGACGCGATGACCTTCACGGGGTTTATCCTCGGAAACGGGCGGGCGCGCCGTCGCGTCCCGCCGGAGAATGGGGCTGGTCTGCGGACCTAGCCCATCTTCGGGCCGTTCGCCAGTAAGCGGTCCATTGCCCGACGAATCCTCTCCCTGGTGGTCGCCGGGCCGGCACCGGGACCGGCGGCCGCGGCTCATGCTGCGCAACGCCATCGTGGCGACGATCCGCGGCTGGTTCGCGGCCCGCGACTTCGTGGAGGTTGACCCGGCGGCGCTCCAGGTCTCGCCCGGCAATGAGGCGCATCTGCACGCCTTCGCGACGCGCGCGCTCGACGAAGCGGGCGCGGCCCGGCCGCTCTACCTCCACACCTCGCCGGAATTCGCCTGCAAGCGCCTCCTCGCGGCGGGCGAGACGCGGCTGTTCTCGCTCGGCCACGTGTTCCGGAACCGCGAGCGCGGCGCGCTGCACCATCCCGAGTTCACGATGCTGGAATGGTACCGCGCGCACGAGCCCTACGCGGCTGTGATAAACGACACGACCGCGCTGATCCGCCTCGCGGCCGGGATCGCGGGCACGTCGCGCGTCACATTCCGCGATCGTGTTTGCGACCCGTTCGCGGAGCCGGAGCGGATCTCGGTGGCCGAGGCTTTCTCGCGCGATGCTGGCATCGACCTCCTGGCGACGGTCTCGCCCGACGGCACCACGGACCGCGACGCGCTGGCAGAGGCGTGCCGAGCGTCCGGCATCCGCATTGCGGACGACGACACCTGGTCGGACCTGTTCAGCCGCGTGCTCGTGGAGCGGGTCGAGCCGCGCCTCGGGATCGGGCGCCCGAGCGTGCTCGACCGCTATCCCGCGCCGGAGGCGGCGCTCGCCCGGCGCGCGCCGGACGACCCGCGCGTGGCGGAGCGCTTCGAGGTGTACGTCTGCGGCGTCGAGCTCGCCAACGGCTTCGGCGAGCTGACCGACGCCGACGAGCAGCGCCGCCGCTTCGAACACGAGATGGACGAGAAGGCGCGCCTCTACGCAGAGCGATACCCGATCGACGAGGATTTCCTGGCGGCGCTCGCCCTCATGCCGCCCGCCTCCGGGGTGGCGCTCGGCCTCGACCGGCTCGTCATGCTGGCGGCCGGCGCCGGCCGGGTGGAGGACGTGATCTGGACGCCGGTCGCTGAACCTGACATCCCGCCTCCATGAACCGCCCCCTAACCCAGGTCCGTGACCTCGTGGCGGCGGGCCTCGTCCCGCCCGAGCGGCTGCCCGAACTGGAGCGGG
>CAHJXE010000345.1 GCA_903644085.1 Hyphomicrobiales bacterium | reverse complement strand
CGGCCGACAATCTCGGCATTGGCAGCTACGCCGACATCCGGCAGGCGGCGGAGGGCGCGGGACCGCTCGGCGCCTCGTTCCTGGGCCTCAGCCCGCTCCACGCCCTCTTCGCGTCGGACCGCCACAAGGTTTCGCCCTACTCACCCTCGTCCCGGCTCTTCCTAGAGCCGATCCATATCGACCCGCGCGCCGTACCGGGCTTCGCGGGCAGCGAGGCCGCGCGCTTCCTCGACGAGGAGGGCCGCGCGGCCCGGATCGCGGTGCTGCGGGACGCCGCCCTCGTCGACCACGCGGGCGTCTGGGCCGAGCTGTCGCCGGTGCTGGAGAGCCTGTTCGCGGCGGGCGGCGCGCGCGACCCCGGCTTCGCGACGTTCCGCCGCGAGATGGGCGCGGAGCTCAACGCGCACGCGACCTTCGAGGCGCTGTCCGAGCGATTCCGTCACGAGGGACGGGCCTGGATCGGCGACTGGCCGCACGAGTACCGGCGCGCCGGCTCGCCCGAGGTCGCACGGTTCGCCCGGGAGCGCGCGGAACGTGTCGCCTACCATGCCTGGCTGCAATACACGGCCGACCGCCAGCTCGGCGAGGCGGCAGCGGCGGCGAGGCGCGCCGGCATGTCCGTCGGGCTCTACCGCGACCTCGCGGTCGGGTCGGACCGCGGCGGCTCCGAGGTCTGGGCGAACCCGGAGCGGTTCGGCAACACGCTGTCGATCGGCGCGCCGCCGGACCTTCTGGCACCGCAGGGCCAGGATTGGGGCCTGCCGCCGCTGAACCCGATCACCGCCGAGGAGGACGGCCTCGCGGCTTTCCGGGCGCTGGTGCGGGCGAACATGCGCCACGCGGGCGCGATCCGGATCGACCACGCGTTCCAGCTGAAGCGCCTCTACCTGATCCCGACCGGTCAGGGCGGCGGGGCCGGCGCCTATGCCGAGTACCCGTTCGACGCCATGCTGGCGGTGCTGCGGCTGGAGAGCCACCGCGCCCGCGCGCTCGTCATCGCGGAGGACCTGGGAACGGGGCCGGAGGGCTTCTCGGACGCGATCATGCGCTCGGGGCTGCTCAGCTACCGCGTGCTGTCCTTCGAGCGCACGCCCGATGGCGGCTTCACGCGCCCGGACGCCTACCCGAAGGACGCCATGTCGGTGATCACGACCCACGACCTGCCGACCTTCGTCGGCTGGTGGCGCGGCCTCGACAGCGACCTGCGCCAGTCGCTCGGCATCTACACGCCCGAGCAGGCAGAGCACGAGCGCGCGGACCGCGTCGTGGAGCGCCGCCGGCTGACCGAGGCGCTTCACGAGGAGAAGCTCCTGGCCTCGTCCGAGCCGCCCGAAGCCGCGCCGGCCGACGCCGTGTTCGGCTACCTCGCGCGAACCCGTTCGGCGCTGAACGCCATCCAGTACGAGGACGTGCTGGGCTCGCTGAACCAGCCGAACATGCCGGGCACGACCGAGGGTCACCCGAACTGGCGCCGCAAGCTGGAACTCGACCTGGACGCGATCGACGCGCCGGGCGGTCCGTTGCCGAAGGTGGCGGCCGTCGTCTCGGCCGAGGGTCGGGGCACGCGCGCCGCCGCGAGCCCGCTCTCGGCGCCCCCGCCGCGCGCGACCTACCGGTTCCAGTTCCACGAGGGCTTCACGTTCGACGACGCCGTGGCGGCGATCCCGTACGTCGCGAAGCTCGGCATCAGTCACGTCTACGCGTCGCCGATCGCGACCGCGCGGCCGGGCTCGACCCACGGCTACGACATCGTGGACCACGGGGCGATTAACCCGGAGCTCGGCGGCGAGGACGGGTTCTATCGCCTGTCCGACGCGCTGAAGCGGCACGGGCTCGGGCTCATCCTCGACATCGTGCCGAACCACATGGGGGTCGGCGGGGCGGACAACGCCTGGTGGCTCTCCATGCTCGAATGGGGGCAGCTCTCGCCGAACGCCGCCGCGTTCGACGTCGACTGGGAGCGGCTCGGCGCCGGCGGCCGGCTCGTCATCCCGGTGCTCGGCGACCGCTACGGCGACGCGCTGGAGAAGGGCGACCTGAAGCTCGCCTTCGAGCCGGAGACGGGCTCGTTCAGCGTCATGCATTACGAGCACCGGCTGCCCGTGTGCCCGCTCGCCTACCCGCTGGTGCTCGACCGGGCGCTCGCGGCCCTCGACAACCTGGAAGGGCAGTCGGAGATCATCGCGGTGTCCGACCGCCTGCGCACGATGGCGGACGAGGCCTCGCCCGAGCGCCGTGCGGGCTTCCCGGCCGAGAGCGAGACGCTGAAGAGCCGCCTCGCGGTCGCGGTCGCGGCCTCCCCCGACCTCGCGCGCGCCGTCGAGCGCGCGGTGGCGGTCGTGAACGGCGTGCCCGGCATGGCGGAGAGCTTCGGCACGCTCCATCGCATCCTGGAGATGCAGGCCTACCGCCCGGCCCACTGGCGGGTCGCGGCGAGCGACATCAACTACCGGCGCTTCTTCGACATCAACTCGCTCGCGGGCATCCGGGTCGAGCTGCCGGAGATCTTCCAGCGCACGCACGAGCTGGTCTTCCGGTTGGTGCGGGAGGGCCGGGTCCAGGGCCTGCGCATCGACCACGTGGACGGTCTCGCGGACCCCGAGGGCTACGTGAAGGCCCTCCAGGCGGCCGTGGGTCCGGGCTTCTACATCCTGGTCGAGAAGATTCTGGAGCCCGGCGAGCCGCTGCGCGCCTGGCCGCTCGCCGGCACGACCGGCTACGACGTGCTGAACGTCATCGACGGCGTGTTCGTGGACACGGAGGCGGCCGACGCCTTCACGGCGATCTACCGCGACTTCACCGGGATGGAGGGGCGCTACGGCGACCTCCTGCGGGCGGCCAAGATCGAGATCCTGCAATCGAGCTTCGCGAGCGAGCTCGAAGTGCTGGTCTCCGACCTGAAGCGCATCGCGGACGGCGACCGGCGCACGCGCGACTACACGGTCTACGCCATGCACATCGCGCTCTCCGAGATCGTGGCGCGTTTCCCCGTCTATCGAAGCTACATCACGTCCGGCGGCGATCCCTCGCCCGAGGACGTCCAGCTGATCGAGACGACGGTCGCGGCGGCGCGGCGCGGCAGCCTCCTGCCGGACCGCTCCGTCCACGATTTCGCCGCCGCGGCGCTGCTAGGCCGCATCGAGACGGAGGGGCCGGGGCGGCCCGAGCCCGACCACGTGGCGCGCTTTCGGCGGCGCTTCCAGCAGCTCACCGGCCC
>CAHJXE010000344.1 GCA_903644085.1 Hyphomicrobiales bacterium | reverse complement strand
TGCCGAGCGGCGGCGGCCGGTCCGCATCGATCGGCGGCTGGACGGCGCGCGACGCCTCGGGCGCGAGCTGCCGCGTGAACCTGTCGGGTTCGCCCGCGCTCGACCTGTACCGCGCGTCCGCGCCCGGATGCGCCAACAAGGACCTCGCGAAGGTCACGGCCTGGGATTTCCGGGACGGCGAGGTCTACCTCTACCAGCCGGGCGGCGCGGTCGCGGCCCGGCTGCGGTCGTCAGAAGGTTCGCTCTCGGGTGTGCTCGCGAAGTCGGGCGCCCCGCTGACGCTCGTGCGATGACCGGGCGCTCCTGATCGATCGTCGAGACATGGCGGCGTTCGGCGTCGGGTCGCGTTACGACGCGCTCGTCGCGGCGGGCACGATCGAGGCTGATCCCGCTCAGCAGGAGCTCGTGTCGCGCCTCGACCGCTTGGCCGACCTCCTGAACGCGCGTCGCGCGTCCGGTCGGTCAGGGGTGCTCGGACGTCTTTTCGGCCATAAGCCGGAGCCGCCGCCGAACGGGCTCTATCTCTGGGGCGAAGTGGGCCGCGGCAAGACCATGCTGATGGACCTCTTCTTCGAGGCGCTCACGGTCGAGCAAAAACGCCGCACGCACTTCCATGCCTACATGGCCGAGGTGCATGAACGCATTCACGCCTGGCGTCGAAAGCTGAAAAGCGGCGAGGTCCAGGGCGACGACCCGATCCGCCCCGTTGCGGCGGATCTCGCGAAAGACGCGTGGGTGCTCTGCTTCGACGAATTCGCGGTGACCGACATCGCGGACGCGATGATCCTCGGCCGGTTGTTCACGGCTCTGTTCGCACACGGCGTCGTGGTCGTGGCGACCTCCAACCGGCCGCCGGTCGACCTCTACAAGGATGGACTGAACCGCGCGCTGTTCCTGCCCTTTGTCGCGCTACTCGGCGAGCGGATGGATGTCGTGCGGCTCCAGGCGCGAACGGATTTCCGGCTGGAGAAGCTCGGCGACGCGCCGATCTACTTCTCGCCCCTGAACGCTCACGCGACCGCGGCGCTGGATGACCTGTTCCGGCGTCTGACCGGGGGTGCGGAGGCGGAACCCGCGACGCTCCGGGTGCACGGGCACGCGGTCGAGGTGCCGCATCAGGCTATGGGGGTCGCGCGATTCCGGTTCGACAACCTGTGCGCGCGCCCGCTCGGGGCGTCGGACTTCATCGCGGTCGCGGATGCCTACCATACGGTCGTGATCGACGACGTGCCCAAGCTCCGCGCCGAGCAGCGTAACGAGGTCCGGCGCTTCATCACACTGATCGACGTGCTCTACGAGCGCCACGTCAAGCTCGTCGTGTCGGCCGAGGCGGAGCCCGGCGGGCTTTACCACGCGGAGACGGGTGCCGAGGCGTTCGAGTTCGCACGCACCGAGTCGCGTCTGCACGAGATGCGGTCGCGCGATTACGTGTCCGCCCCGTCCCGGAACATCGTGTCGGGCGACGCCACGGGGTTGGTGGAGACCTGATCGAGACGGGTCGCTGCCACGGCCGACACTCTCGGGCTCCTTATCCTCGCTTGAAGGCGTCCCGCTTCTCATGCGAAGGAGACGCCGCCGCGGCCCGCCGCTCGGGCTATTCACCCATCCAGGACCCTGACTTCATGGCTCGCAAGAAGATCGCGCTGATCGGCGCGGGACAGATCGGCGGCACGCTCGCGCATCTCGCCGGCCTCAAGGAGCTCGGCGATATCGTGCTGTTCGACATCGCGGACGGCGTGCCCCAGGGCAAAGGGCTCGACATCGCGGAATCGGCGCCGGTCGACGGGTTCGACGCCAAGTACCAGGGTGCTAGCGACTACGCGGCGATCGCCGGCGCCGACGTCGTCATCGTGACGGCCGGCGTGCCGCGCAAGCCCGGCATGAGCCGTGACGACCTCCTCGGCATCAACCTCAAGGTCATGGAGGCGGTCGGCTCCGGCATCAAGCAATACGCTCCGGATGCCTTCGTGATCTGCATCACGAACCCGCTCGACGCGATGGTGTGGGCGCTGCAGAAGTTCTCCGGCCTCTCGCCGAAGAAGATCGTCGGCATGGCGGGCGTGCTCGACTCGTCGCGCTTCCGCCACTTCCTGGCCGAGGCCATGAACGTCTCGGTCAAGGACGTGACCGCCTTCGTGCTCGGCGGCCACGGCGACGACATGGTGCCGCTCACCCGCTACTCGACGGTCGGCGGCATCCCGCTGCCCGACCTCGTCAAGATGGGCTGGATGGATCAATCGAAGCTCGACGGGATGGTCGACCGAACCCGCAAGGGCGGCGGCGAGATCGTGGCGCTGCTCAAGACCGGCTCGGCCTTCTACGCGCCGGCCGCCTCCGCGATCGCGATGGCGGAGAGCTATCTCAAGGACAAGAAGCGCGTCCTCCCGGCGGCCGCCCAGCTCACGGGCCAATACGGTGTCGACGGCATGTTCATCGGCGTTCCGATCGTGATCGGCGAGGGCGGTGTCGAGCGCATCGTCGAGGTCGAGCTGAACGCGGACGAGAAGGCGATGTTCGAGAAGTCGATCGCTTCCGTGCAGGGGCTGGTTGACGCCTGCAAGACCATCAATCCGACGCTGGCCTGACATCACGCTTCGTCATGGTCGGCCTCAGGCCGGCCATCCACGTCAATTCCGCCGCGCTCGACGAGCGTGGATGGCCAGGCCGAGCCCGGCCATGACGCCAAGAGGGTCACGATGAATATCCACGAATACCAGGGCAAGGCGGTCCTCAAGGAGTTCGGCCTGCCCGTCTCGAACGGCCGCGCGATCTTCTCGGCCGAGGAGGCGGAGGCGGCCGCGAAGGAGCTCGGCGGACCGCTCTGGGTCGTGAAGAGCCAGATCCACGCGGGCGGACGCGGCAAGGGCAAGTTCAAGGAGCCGGCGGCGGGCGAGAAGGGCGGCGTGCGCCTCGCGAAGTCGGTCGCCGAGGTGAAGCAGTTCGCGACCGAGATGCTCGGCAACACGCTGGTCACCATCCAGACCGGGCCGGCCGGCAAGCAGGTGAACCGCCTCTACATCGAGGACGGGTCGGACATCGAATCAGAGTTCTATCTGTCGGCGCTGGTCGACCGCTCGACGGGCCGGGTCGCCTTCGTGGTCTCGACCGAGGGCGGCATGGATATCGAGGCGGTCGCGCACGACACGCCGGAGAAGATCGTGACCTTCGCGGTCGACCCCGCGACTGGCGTCATGCCCCATCACGGGCGGGCGGTCGCCGAGGCTCTGAACCTCAAGGGCGAGCTCGCCAAGGAGGCCGCCGACGTCATCAC
>CAHJXE010000343.1 GCA_903644085.1 Hyphomicrobiales bacterium | reverse complement strand
GGACCTCGCGGCGCGCCTGCCGCGCACGGCCGATGTCGGGGCCGTGCTCGGCGACCTCGAACGGCATTATCGGGCGCGCGGCGTCAACCTGGTGGAGGTCGCGGGGCGATGGGCGTTCCGCACCTCGGGAGACCTCGCCTACGCGCTCGCCGGCACGGCGCCCGAGCCGCAGAAGCTCTCGCGCGCCGCGCTCGAGATGCTCGCGATCATCGCCTACCACCAGCCCGCCACCCGGGCCGAGATCGAGGAGATCCGCGGTGTCGCGACCTCGAAGGGCACGCTCGATATCCTGCTGGAGACGGGATGGATCCGGCTGCGCGGGCGGCGGCGCACGCCGGGACGGCCAGTCACGTATGGCACGACGCCCGCCTTCCTCGCCCAGTTCGGCCTCGGCACCATCACCGATCTTCCGGGTCTCGACGAGCTGAAGGGACTCGGCCTCGTGTCGGGCGCGCTGAAAGGGATGAGCGTCCCGGTCCCGTCCGACGACTCGACGCTCGGGGACGACGAGGACCCGCCGGACGAGGCGGACCTCTCGTTCTGAGAGGTCACATCCTCATCCACCCGGACAACCCGACATAGGGGCTGCCGCGGTGGCCGTCATCGGCCTTCATCCACCCGCCCGACACGCGCAGCGTGAGAAGGCCGAGCCGCCAGGAGGTGACGTGCGCCCCCCACCGCGTCTCGCGATACGTGTCCGTCGTGTAGAGCGTCGCCTCCGGTCCCACGAAGGCGCCGCCAGGCAGCCGGTACCCCGCCGATCCACGCGCCCAGAGACTGCCCCGGACCGACGATCCGACGACCGTGCCGGTGACGAGCGTATCGGGCGTCGGGTTCGCCCAGAGCTCGAACTGCGCCCGCACGCCGCCGCGTGGCTGCGACACCCGGTAGAGTCGGTTCGCAACGCTGAGCTGCTCATGCCAGACGTCCGGTCCCGCGAGCGCCGCGAGGTAGATACCGCTGGTCCATTGGTAACCGACGAGCGCGCTCGCCTGCGTGGTCAACCGTGTCGCAGGCAGGTTCACGTCGCCGCGGAACCGTTCCCGGTTCGTGCCGGCACCGTTCGATTCCATGATCACGATCCCGTCGCGATCGAGCGGTCCCACGGGCGTATGCTTGACGCCCGCGCTGACGAACGTCGAGCGGCCGGCATCCAGGCTGCCGAACAACACGGTGTGGAGATCCGCGTCGCGTACGAAGAGATCCTCGTCGCGTGCGCCCGCGAGAGCAGTCCCGAGCGCGATCACGGCCGCGCCGAGCATTGCGGCAGCCGACATGCCTGCCCGGTACGCGTTACGCCTCACCCGGTCGCCCTCGATCGGTCGATGAACGTACTATAGCCTACCGAATTGCCCTGGCTATCGCCGTGACCATAGGAGTCGGGCAGTTCTGCTCGGTGCGCCGGTGGCGGCCCGGACGCGAACAGCTGAACTGCGCAGCTTTGATGCACGCCCTGGCGGGATGCTGCGCATTCGGGTCATTATCAGCAGATCATCGGCTTAAGTGCCAGGATTTAGCGCTCATTAACCACTTGATAAGGGAGTGTACTTGAGACTTACTCGTCGCAGCGGATGATAGCCGGCTGGTCCGAGCTGACGCTGTGAGAAGGAGATGCCATGGTATCCCCCGATTTCGTTCGTCAGCTCGAAGGTTACGGCTTGACGACTGCTACCATCCTCTACGGAATGCCTGACTACCCGAAACTCTTGCAGAGCTTTACCTGGCAGGACTACGACCTCGCGCCACGTTTCCCCGTCCTGCGCAAATTCCTGGATTTCTGGCACCGCGAACTGGAAGGCCCTCTTCATTCGGTCACGGTCGCGCATTCGGGCCTGATCAAGCCGGCCGAATTTCGTCGCGTGGACGGGGTGATCACGCTCCACTGACGCGGGGGAGGGTGGAGGGCTGGCTTGGCCGGAGGCCGCCTTTGGTCTAGACGTGCGCTCAACTCCGCCATTGGTAGTCATCGTTTGTTTCCAGAAGCCCGGATCTCGGGGGTCCTGTCGTCTCTCGCGCGCCATACGGGTGAACGCCTGACGGTCGCCGACATCGTGTCCGTCCTCCGGGACCGCGCCTTCGCGCTACTCGTGGTGTTGCTCGGCTTGCCGAACTGCCTTCCGATGCCGCCGCCGATCCCGCTCGTGTGCGGATTGCTGCTGGCGCTCGTGGCGGCGCAGATCGCGGCTGGCTGGTCGACGCCGTGGCTCCCACGCGCGCTGCTCGGACGGTCGATCCCCAAGGACGCCGTCCAGAAGGCGGTCGGTCGGGCGCTGCCGATCCTCCAGAAGCTCGAACGATTCTCCCGGCCCCGCATGGCGTTCCTGGAAAGTCCGCTCGCCCTCAGGGTGGTCGGCTTCCTCCTGATCGCATTCGCGCTGGGCCTCCTCGTGGCCGCGCCCGTGATCGGGCAGATCCCGCTCGGCATCGCGGTCTGCCTCGTCGGTCTCGGCCTCGTCGAGCGTGACGGGATCGTGCTCTGCGCCGGGCTCCTGATCGGCATCGTGGGGCTGACCCTGTCGCTCGGCTTCGTGTACGCGATCTTCACCGGGCTGGAGCACGTCCTCTAGGTTACGGAATGTTCATCCCCGCGAGATCACGCGGTAAGGCGGCCGGCACTAATCGATCAGGACAGCCGATGTTCGCTGTCCGGTGTACACCCCCCAACCGGTCGGCGCGCAGCGGCGCGAGACGCGGGGCCGCTTCGTCGCCCCCCGCAGGCCCCGTGTTTCGGCGCGGCAGGTCGGATCGCATCCGGCCTGCCGCGTTCGTGGTCGGGCGCATGATCTCCATTCCTCAAGCCCGGGATGGCGCGCTACATGAGTTCCATGCGCATCCTGATCATCGAAGACGACCGCGAGGCGTCCGCCTACGTGGCGAAGGCGTTCCGCGAAGCCGGCCACAACGCGGACCAGGCCGCGGACGGGCTCGACGGCTACGCGCTCGCCCGTGACGGCGAATATGACGTGCTCATCGTCGATCGCATGCTGCCGAAACTCGACGGGCTGTCGCTGATTCGCTCGTTGCGCGAGCAGAAGGTCGAGACGCCGGTCCTCATCCTCTCGGCGCTCGGCCAGGTGGACGACCGCGTGAAGGGCCTGCGCGCGGGCGGCGACGACTACCTGCCGAAGCCATACGCCTTCTCGGAGTTGCTGGCGCGCGTCGAGGTTCTGGCGCGCCGCGGTGGGGGGGCGAACCGGGGCGAGCCGACCAGCTACCATGTCGGCGACCTCGAACTCGACCGCCTCTCCCACCGTGTCACGCGCGGCGGCCAGGACAT
>CAHJXE010000342.1 GCA_903644085.1 Hyphomicrobiales bacterium | reverse complement strand
CCGAGCACACGGCACGCCATGCGCTCGGACACGCCATGTTCGGCGACCACGTGCTCGATGCAGGCGCGGCGACGGGCGGGGCTTAGGAGTTTCTCGAGGCAGCCTCGCGCCGGGTCAGCTTCTCAAGCGTGAGATCAGACACCGCTCGCCGGAGTCGCGTGTTCTCGGCTTCCAACTCCTTCAGGCGCTTGACCTGGTCGCCCTTCAGACCACCGTATTCCTGACGCCAGCGATAGAACGTCACCTCCGTGACCCCGATCGACCGGATCGCCTCCGCAACCGTTCGACCTGCCCGGTCAGAACTTCAACCTGCCGCAACTTCGCGACGATCTCCTCGGGCTTGTGCCGCTTCCTCGACATCGAACAGTCCTCCAAATGGCTTCGAGCCATACCTCAGGAGGACCACTTCTCAGGGGGCAGACCACATCTCAGACGTGCTCGAACGTCTTCAGGATGGCGGGCACTCTCGGCGCGAGCTCACGCGCGAGAAAGCCCAAGGGCCCGATCTCGTCCGCGAGGAGGCGTCCGGCTTCCCCGTGAAGGTAGACGCCCCACAGGGCTGCCTCGACGGGATCGGCTCCCCGCGCCAACAGGCCGGCCACGATCCCGGCGAGCACATCCCCCGAGCCCGACGTGGCGAGCCCGACGGCGCCGCCTTTGAACACCCAGGATCGACCGTCGGGCTCGACGATGTGGCTCTGCGCGCCCTTCATGACCACCACGGCGCGAAGCAGCTCCGCCGCCGCCTGCGCGGCCGCGAGCGGATCAGCCTCGATGTCGTCTCGGCTCCGGCCCAGGAGTTGCGCCATCTCCCCCGCGTGCGGCGTGATGATCAGGCGTCCGCCGCGGGAGCGCATGGCGTCAGCTTCCTCCCGCAACTCGCACAGCGCGCCGGCGTCGACCACGAAGGAGGGCGACGCCTCACGGCACAACGCGAGGGTCAGGGACGTCGTGGCGTGACCCTGCGTCATGCCGGGTCCGATCAGGACGGCATCGGCCCGTTCCGCGGCCGACAGGAGGCGCTCCCTCGCAGCCGCGTGGTCGATGCCGCCGTCGGGCGTCTCGGCGAGGCCGATCACCATGGCTTCCGGCACGGCCAGGGCGAGGTGCAGGGCGGCGCTCTTCGCGGTCGCGACCTGGAGCTTTCCCGCGCCCGCCCGAAGAGCCGCGAGGCCGGCGAGCAGCGCGGCCCCGGGAACCTCGACAGACCCGGCGACCACCAGGACTTTGCCGCGTCCATCCTTGCTGCCCTCCTCTGGCCGAGGAAGAGGTACGCCTCCCAGCAATTCGGCCGTGAGTTCCATACTCATCGTGCCGCGACGTTCGCGTCGGGCTCCGACGTCACCGGAGCTCCGGCGTCTTCGACCGGAGCCACGGAGTTGTACCTGACGAGCGACAACCCGCCATCCGCACCCGCCCGAGCGTCGAGCGCGTACTCCGTCACCGAGCAGTTCGCCACGTCCCCCTCTGCATCGACCGCGAGGATCTGCTGCTCCGTCATGTTCTCGATGAGGTAACGGAGGCACAGGACCACGACCTGATGTCCGACGATCAACACGCGCTTGCCACCGTGATGAAGCGAGATGGTGTCGAGCGCGCTCCGGAGCCGGAGGATCACGTCGCACCAGCTCTCCCCGGCGGGCGGGCGATGGTAGAACTTGCCGAGGAGCCGCCGAAACTCCGCCTGTTCCGGATAGAGCTGCTCGATCCCCGTGCGCGTCAGCCGGTCGAGGATGCCGAACTCCTTCTCCCGCAGGCGCTCGTCCACGATGGGATCGAGCGTCCCGTCGGCCACGCCACCCGCGACCCGGATCAGGTTCGCCGTCGTCTGTGCCCGCCGATAGGGCGAGGTGAGAACGATCTCGGGGCGCTCGGCGACCGGTTTCGCGGCGAACCAGTCTCCGACCGCGCGTGCCTGGTGCTCGCCGAGGACGCTCAGCGGAACGTCGACGTCCCTGTCCGCGATGTCGATATGCGTCGAGCCGGACGTCATGGCCGCGTCCCGGGCCACGTTGCCCGCGCTCTCGCCATGTCGAACGATCCAGACCCGAGCAGGCCAGCGCTGGTTCATTGAGTATTCGTCATCATGTCAGGTCCGGCAACGTCTCTCGGTCGGCAGAGTTCAAGCGTAGAACGCCGCATCGTGCAGCCTTGATTCGAGCGATCATCTCGATCCGAGGCGTTTCAAGCCGATCATATGAGCTACCTTCCGGTCGCACCGACGTGCAATCCTGGAAGGCGAGTCGATCTGGACGTCATTGCGCGCCTCGCCCGCTACGCCCGGATGTCGGCTCGGTTCGCAAAAAAGTATCGTTGTTCGGCCCGGATTGTGGTTGTGCGCGCCGTGATCGCATTTCAGAGTTAGAGCGGTTACCGGAACTGAGTTCGCCACATCGGCAAACCGATGGGCATCGTGGGAGGGGCGCAGCCGAAGGCGGCTCCGGGACGTCCGAGCGTCGCGCGGCGCGGTGCAGGGATCCCGGTGCCGGGTCGTAGGCGCGGCTGGTTGAGGGCGTTCATGCAACCCGATCTGGAATTGGTGCAGCTGAGCTGCCACGGGTCGTTCAAGGCCTGGGCACACGGCTATCCGTATCGGACGGTGCGTTGGCACTACCACCCCGAATACGAGCTGCACCTCGTCACGCACACCTCGGGCACCTTCATGGTGGGCGACCATGTGGGGTCCTTCGAGCCCGGCCACCTCGCGCTGATCGGCCCGAACCTTCCGCATAATTGGATCAGCCAGCTGACGTCCGGCGAGACGGTGCCCGAGCGCGGTCTCGTCGTACAGTTCACCGCGGACAGCATCGCGGCCGCGACCGCGGCCTTTCCCGAACTCGCCCATCTCGCGCCGCTGCTCGCCGACGCGCGCCGCGGGATCGAGTTCGGCCCCGCATCGAGCCCGCGAGCTCGCGAGCTCATGACGTCGCTGATCGACGCGAGCGGGATGCGCCGGCTGATCGTCTTTCTCGACCTCCTGGATCACCTGTCCAAGAGCCCGGGGCGCCGCCACCTTCTCGGCCCAAGCTATAGCCCGGACCCGAGCGGCTACGTGACCAGCACGATGAACCACGTGCTCGCGCATATCGGCGATCATTTCAGCCGCGACCTCAGCGAGGCCGAGATGGCGCGACTGTGCGGCCGCAGTCCCAGCGTCTTCTCGCGCCTGTTCCGCAGGCACACAGGGTTGAGCTTCGTCCCGTACGTGAACCGGCTCCGCATCGATCAGGCCTGCCGGCTCCTGACGAGTGGCGCGACGAGCATCACCGACATCTGCTTCGAGGTCGGCTTCAACAACCTGTCCAACTTCAACCGGCA